>JABDCW010000023.1 GCA_013287905.1 Chlamydiota bacterium
TCCTATACAGCACGTTACAAACAGGATTTTGGAGTATTCCCATATGCCTTTGATTTGATCAACAGTATAATACAATGCTTTGTTGACAGGATCATGAGCAACAAAACCGATGATTATTGTCCAAACAATCATTTTAGGAGCTATTGCCGTCATCGCAGAGAAGGCTATTGCAGCCATAAAAATCGTTTTAATTTTCTGAATTTGAGTTAATTTTTCCTTTTTCCCATTGTCCCCAAAGCTAAAAAAAGGGATTGGGTTTAAGCCTGATTTATTTCCATCTATAGACAGCATGATTATATTCCATTGTTAGATCGTGTTTGCCACTATGATGTCTTAAATGCGAATTTTTTTCCAGATCTAATGCAGAGAGCTTAAGTTTTTCCCTTCGTGCTGGACCTGCTTCCTGTCACACTTTAAGTCTATGGGTCTGTTCAAATTCTATCTGTTTGTTAAATATAAACTACCACAGAGCCCACAGACAACACAGAGGGAATATATCTTCATTCGACTAAGTTCATCTATTTTCTTCATGCGTATCCGGATTAACTAAATAATTCATAAAACTCCCTCTGTGTTTTCTGTGGGCTCTGTGGTAGTTTATTTATGCAACAACGCCATATTCACCCGCAAATGATCACTCTTACATGATGCTCCATCCCATCATCAGCCAATTGAAAATGATTTTCAGACAATTGTACACCATCTAATTCAATTTTTACAGCACTACCGGACAGGTGTTGCGGATTTTCATAAGCAATCGCATAGGTTGCACTGTGATATTTATAGAGAATTTTAGCTGTCTCCCATGTTTTGGGAAAGGTTGGCTCAAAGGTTAGAAAATCGCCGCGCAATGAAAATCCAAAAATATCTTCCAGCCAAATGCGATACATCCAACCGGCAGAACCGGTATACCAGCTCCACCCCCCGTGACCAACTTTACCCGCCAATGCATAGACATCGCCGGCTGTGACATAAGGTTCGATCTTATAGCGATTTACAGCTTCCATATTAGACGTATGTGTAACCGGGTGCATCATGTGCAAAAGCTGGGCAGCCGTCTCGCCATCTCTTAACTTTGCAAACGCTTGCGCAACCCATAATGAACCGTGAGTATACTGTCCTCCGTTTTCTCTGACACCGGGAGGATATCCTTTGATGTAACCTGGGTCAAGAGGAGTTTTATCAAAGGGAGGAGTAAGTAACAACACCATACGATCGTCCTTGCGGACAAGATACCTTTCGGCAGAATCAAGAGCAGTCTTTGCCCTTTGGGGGTCGGCCGCACCGCTAATAATGGCCCAGCTTTGAGAAAGCGAATCGATCATGTCTTCGCTATTATTTTTCGAGCCTAAAGGGGTTCCGTCGTCCATGTAGGCCCTTAAATACCATTCTCCATCCCACCCGTTTTTTTCTATGAGCGCGGCAAGCTTTTGAGCGCGGTCATGGAGTTCAGTTTCAGCACCGGTTTGTCCGCTTGCGGTAAGCAAATAGGCAAAATCATGTAAAACGTGAATTAAAAACCATCCCAGCCATATACTTTCCCCTTTACCTAAGATTCCAACATTGTTCATGCCATCATTCCAGTCGCCTCCACCAATCAGGGGAAGTCCATGGGGACCTACAGTTGTTCCTTTGTTGACAGCGCGCCTGCAGTGCTCCAGTAATGTTGCGCTTTCCTTTGAGATTATTGGGGTAAAAAAGCTTTCGTGCTGATTTTCTTTCAGGAGATCGCCTTCGATGAACGGCACAATTTCGTTTAAAATAGAAGCATCATTTGTCACGCGCACATATTGAGCAGTGACGAAAGGAAGCCACAGCAGATCGTCTGAAATGCGGGTACGCACTCCGCTGTTTGACGGAGGAAGCCACCAGTGTTGAACATCCCCTTCTACAAATTGCTGAGCAGCTGTTTTGAGGATCTGCTTCCTTGCCATTTCAGGGTTCGTATATAAAAGCGCCATTACATCTTGCAGCTGATCCCGAAATCCATAAGCTCCGCTTGACTGATAAAAGCCCGACCTTCCCCAAAGGCGGCAGCTCAGATTTTGGTAAAGCAACCATCGGTTGAGAGCAAAATTGATGAATAGATCAGGACATTCGAAGCGTAGAGTTCCCAGAATTTTATCCCAATAGCTTTGCGTTGCAATAAAAACATTATCGATCCATTTATGATCTTTGCAAAGCAGGATCAACTGACGGGCAGTCTCTACTGTCGGAGCAAAGCCTAAAGCAAACACCACTTCCTTTTGTTCGCCTGGTTGCAGTTCTATGTTTACATGCAATGCTGCGCAAGGATCGAATCCGGCACCCGTCTGGCCGGACAGCGACTTCCTTCTTAAGGCCGCTGGATTGGCAAGGTTATGATTGCGTCCAATAAATTCAGTACGGTTGCCGGAAAATGAGCTCACTCTTTCATTTGAACAGACAAACGCAACGTGGTTAGCATAATCGCAATTGTAATTGTTGAAGGCAAACAACCCTTGACTTTCTAAGTCCCAGCTTGTGCACACATGCATTTGCGTCTCTTCCTTATCGGTGCCTAATACGAGCTCGGAATAGGAGAATAAACTTAATGTCCGTTTGTTTGAAGAGCGGTTCAATACACTCAATTTCTGAATGCGCAAAGGCAATCCGTCAGATTCATCGCATGGAACGAAGACAGTTAGGTTCTGTTCTATACCATGGCTATTGTGTTCAAAACAGGTATAACCTTGACCATGTCGGATCCGATACGCATCTAACTCTCTGACCGGGGAAGGTGCAGGGGTCCAAAACGCACCTGTCTGATCATCCCGGATATAGAGTGTGTCGCATATGGGATTAAGCAGCGCGTCATTTGACCACGGGGTCAAACGGTTAGTCTGGCTGTTGCCATACCATGTAACCCCCAGGCCCGATTCGGTTACGATAGTCCCGAATTGGGGATTTGCAATGACATTGATCCACGGGGCCGGGGTATGAGTGCCGTGCCCTAAATAGATGACATACTCCTTACCATCTCCGGTAAACCCCCCAATACCATTAAAATAGGGCAGTTCCAGAAAGGAAAGCGGTTGTGACGGCACTTCGCTGATTTTTTTGTTGACGACAAGCCGTGAAGGATAGTGAGTCGGTTCGATGGGCGAGGCAAGGTGCTGGCGTAAAAATCCTCTTGCCGCGACTAAGTGCACTCGTGCAACGCTTAAGATAAGCAAAACCTCTTCCTTAGACAAGTGATCGACGTTGAGTAAGAATACCCCTCCGGGTTTTCCCATTTCTATTCCATAGTTTTGAGAGTGAACGATGCGATTGAGCTGTTCATAAAGGGGATGTTCGTAGCTGTCGGCTTCCTCATTTAAAATGATCAAATCGACTTGCAGGCCACGCATACGCCAAAAAGCGTGTGCAGTCAGGATTTGTTTTACCAGATCTGCTTCATGGATATCTGCAATGGAAATTACCACAATCGGCAGATCTCCGGAAATGCTATGGGCCCATAATGAGCTTTGCGTCAGGCAGTTTTTGACAAGTTTTAAATGCGAGATGCGCAATTGAGAATGGGGATACAGGATATGGCTTGCCAACTTTTGATAAAGCTGGGCCTCCTCCTGGTGAATTCTTAGATGCCTTAAATCGAGCTGTGCATGTGTCCAGGCCATTTCAAAACATAAATTGACTGCACTCATCTCGTTATATTTTTTCATTAATCCGATCAATGCATCCTTGTCCTTTGCTGTTGTGGTAATAAATGCAACTTGCACTCTTTGGCCGGGCTCGAGGACAATCGCCTTGCGCAAGCTGAATATGGGATCCAAAACAAATCCTTCAGATTGCGTAAGCGGTTGCCTCATCGCCGCAGGAGAAACAAGCGTGTTGCCGCGTCCGACAAATAGCTTTCGGTCTGTTTCAAATTGCAATGGTTCTTTAGCGGGTTGATCGGAAGCAATCACGTGGGCTACCCAAATAGGTTGTTCAGTGTCCTTCCGCAATCGTCTGAAGGCAATGATACCATTTAATTCGGGGACTTTTTCCGTTTGGATAAACATCTTATTAAACGCAGGGTGGGATCGGTCTGTTTTGTGCTGGCTTAAGGCAAGTTCGCTATAGCTTGTCAGTTCGATCTGCCTTTGCCTGCGGGAAAGATTGGCGATCGTCACAAGGCGGACTTCCGTATTATCCTGCGGAGAGACAGCGATTTCCGTTGTCGTTTCGATATCATGATCGCGGCGTTTAAATTCGACTTTATCCGATTTGAATTTGACAGAAAATTTTTGCCCCTTGGTCATGGTTGGGTGGTATGTCGAAGACCAAAAATCGCCCGTTGCAGTATCTTTGATGTAGCAAAAGCTACCCCACATATCGCAGGTGGTATCAGCACGCCAGCGTGTGATATCGATATCATCCCATTTGCTATAACCCCCTCCTGTGTTGGTCAGCATGACCGAATAGGAACCGTTTGCCAGTAAGTTGATCTTGGGTGTCGATGTATGCGGTGTATTTAACACTCCCATGATTGCGGCTGTCGTAAAGGGGGTCAGTCTTGCAATGGGAGCTTCCCGTTTATAGCCTTGAGACAAGGGGGGATTGGCTGGTACTTGTTCGTATAAAAGAGATTCCACCCCTTTAATGCGCGGGTCGCTGTGGAAGCGCTCTTGCATGATATTGTTATTCAACAGGTTATTGAAGGCAAGCAAAGACATTCCCTGGTGATGTGCCATAAAGGCATAGGTAATGATGCCGCGCTCTCCTGCAGGCCCTTTTTGCCTGGAAAAATCTATAGATTCATAAAATCCATAGGTGGAATAAAGATCATGTAACTCATGGCGTAAGTTTCTGAAATTTTTTACCGATGAAATGGGATCTATGCTTAAAGAAAGAGCTGTTGAATACGGGCTGACAACTAAATCTTTTTCGAGTCCCCTTTTAAACCCAAGTTCAGGGACGCCAAAACTGCGGTATTGATAAATTTTGTGTGTATCGATCTCGCTAAATGCAGCTTCGGAAATCCCCCAGGGAATTCCCCGTTTTTTTGCATACCGCATCTGAAAGTACAGGGCGTTTTTATAGGCGTTTCCCAATAATGAATCAGGATAGTATTTAGTATAGAGCAGAGGCATCAAATATTCAAACATGGTGCCGGCCCAGGAAACTAAGATTTTTTTTCCCTTGATAATGCGATATGGCCTGCCAAGCGACCACCAGTGTTCCAGCGGCACATCGCCTTTGGCAATCGAAACCAGGCTCGCAATGCGCGCTTCGCTTGCAAGCAAATCATAGAAAGAGTGATCGAGCTTGCAGTCTTCGACCTGAAAGCCAATAGAAAAGAGCTTGCGCTCCTGGCTATAGAGAAATTGCATTTTTGTCGACTCTGAGATTTGATGTGCACGATCGATGATGTTTTTTGCAAGCTCAATCCTTTCACCGGCAAACCACCTCGCTTTATGCAAGGCTTCTTTAAAACGGTTTGCCCACGAAATCATCGATGGCTGCAGATTTTGAGTGGATTGAAAGGCCTCCAGCAAGGGACTAAGTTCAGATAATAGAGCACCAGACGCAAGGGAATGAAGCGAGGGAGACGTTTGTAAAGAGCGCCCAATTGCCGCCGATAAATTTTTATCTGACAATTCTAGTTCAGTCAGCGGAAATTCTGAGGCAATTACAGCCCATTCAAGATATCTCTTGATACACTCATTCCAGCTGTTTAACTGGTATTCCAAGGCTTGTGCCCAATAATTCGGCTCTTCCCCTTCGATTTTAAGGGCGCGAATCGTTTTTGTTTTGGAAAGCGCCGACTGCACTTGATTGATTGTGTCAACAAGATTTTTTGATGGCGACGACAATATTTCATGCAAACCGCGCAGATTCTCTGCAAAAGAATCGTTGTTCATTTCTTCGCATAAGATCTGAAAAGTGTCATTGCACCCGGATAATAAACTGCAATCGCATACTGGTTCTTTAATGATTTGGTCAATGGCTTGTTGAAGGGTCCACAAGCTGCTCAGTAAATTGCCGTTGTCGACAGTGGAGACATAACGAGGGTGCAATGCTTTAAGAGTATTTGTGTCATACCAATTGAGAATATGTCCTTGATAGGTTTCAAGTTTTCCAAGAGTTTCAAAAGTTGCTTTAATGCGCTCCAGTGCCTCATCAAAGGTTAAGTATTTTAAATCATAAGCGCTGATAGCGGCAAGCATCCATAAGCCGATATTGGTCGGAGAAGTACGCGGAGCGACTTCTACTTTTAATGAAGCCTGAAAATTATCCGGGGGAAGCCAATTTGACTGCGATCCAACGAAATCATCAAAATAACGCCAGGTTTTACGCGCGCTATTACGCAAGAATTCCCGGTCTTCCGGGGTGACCAGCTCCAATGGTCTTTTTCGGATTAAGCGATGATTGTCCAAAAGGAAAACAACAAGGGGGGAAATCAGCCATAGAATGCAAATGGGGGTTGCCCAAATTAATGCAGATGGATTTATATCAAAAACCAGTTTTAAAACGACAAGGGAAAAAATAGAGATGCAAAAGAATTTATAAAGGAAATATCGATGTTCCTTAGACGATGAGTGATCATTTGATTGCTGCCACTGCAACAAATGCCGATGCGAGATGCACCTTCGATAACATACGCGCACTAATGCGTCGATGGAAAGCATAGCCTGGTGAGGGAGCAGTGAAATGGAAATCAGAACCCTGGTGCCGAGGTACAGGATCTGCCTTAACTTAAAAATAGGTTCATAGAAGAAATTCAAGGCATTTTGCAATAGAGCCGAGACGATGGGGGTTAAGAAAAAGCTCAAAAGCAGAATGTTCCAAATTACAGCGTCAGAGGAAATAATCCAGGAGCTCACCATCAAGCTTAAAATAACCGGAGGGCTTAATGCCCGTCTAAAATTATCGAAAATTTTCCACCGGTTAAGCAGAGACGGAGGGGTTGACTGCCTGTCGGAAGAATGGGTGGGCACCTTTGAAAATAACCAGTCGATGATCTGCCAGTCGCCGCGCATCCAACGGTGATGCCGCATCGACCAGGCTTGATAAGTCTGTGGAAACTGATCGAAAAGGGAGATATCGCTGGCATAAGCGACACGTACATATGCGCCTTCGATAAGATCATGGCTTAAGAGATGCTCTTCCGGGAATTGATTAGATAAGATCTGATCGAAAGCATTGACATCGTAGATACATTTTCCGTGATACGACCCCTCATGCATCAGATCCTGATAGATGTCCGAGGTGGCCTGAGTATAAGGGTTAATGCCAACGACATCGGAATAGATTTTTGCAAACCACGTTTCGCATGGTTGGCTTATATCTGTACTGACACGCGGCTGTATAATCGTATATCCCCGTTCAATTGTTTTTTGTGAACTTCGGACTTGCTCAGGAGCTAAGGTTCTTATACGTGCAGCATTCAGGGGATGAACGATGGTTTCGATCAGTTGGATCGCTTTGTCTTTAGGCAACCGGGTGTCCCCATCAAGGGTAATGACATACCGGGTATCTTTGAGGTCCTCCCGCTCTCCGTATCGCAAGCATTCCCCCGGGTAGGCTGGGTCTGTTAGAAACCGGTTCAATGTTTCGAGTTTTCCCCTTTTGCGCTCCCAGCCTATCCAGGCCGACTCACTATCGCTCCAGGTGCGGGAACGCAAAAAAAGAAAAAATTTATGGGACCCATATTTATTCGTTAATTGCTGCATCCCTTTCAATGCATAGTCTAAAAGCTCTGCATCCCCGGGCTGAACTTGTGCAGGAGCATCTGGATAGTCCAGCAGTAATCCGAATTTTAATACCGGGTCAGAATTTGCCAGATAATGAATTTCCAGTTGGTGCAGCGAAGCTTGAAACGCCTTTTCCGATGTCAGCATCATTGGGATGACGACAAAGGTTTTATTTTTTTCCGGGACCCCTTTTGCAAAATCCATTTTTGGCAATACATGAGGAGGAAGAATGCATGGCACGATCAAATGCATGAGCTGAACGGCAATTTCGCTTGCGGGAAACAGAGAAAGAAGCATAAAAAAAATCGTTTGACCGTGAGACCCTCCCATATGGTCTGCCATAGCATAAAGGAAGAATTCAATGGCAGTCATGATCAGGGCAATGCTCCCTAAGTAGACCTGTGTGGGATAGTGAAGCAAAATCTTGCGAAAGCGGCAACGTAAAGCGGGGGCAAAGTCGATGTTTTTTTCCAACTTTTCCGCCCCCTGATCAATCAGATAATACCCCACATGAGTTAAGACTTCATCAGTGCCGCTTTGAGCCATTTCGATTGCCATTTTGGCTATTTCGCTTTCATTATATTGAGAGTGGCGTGCAAAAACTTCGATCGCTTCGCGGTAGCTATTGCGGGTAGAGAAGTTCATTTGCCGATAAATACCTGCCGGGTCATTGTTCAAAATGGCATCGACAACGCTTGTTTTTTCGAAAATTTCGCGCCATGAAAGCTGCCTGAGGGAAATAAGACTGATGACCGCACTCGAGAAAGCCACTTCATTAATCGCTTCTTGTCTTTGTTCTTTTTGGATAATTTCATTTAAGGGAGTATTTTGACTCACCTCAAGCCATTCCCTTAATGCGGCCAATATGGCGTCTTCATCGAATAAATGTTCGAGTAACTCTTCTATAAAATGGGGCGAGGGGTTTGGTTTTTGCTCCTTTAAACTTCTTAAAAAAAGATCGAGTTGTTCAGGTTGTCTCCTTGCAGCGGTAAGCAGGCGATTTCCCCAGTATTTTGCAAGCTCGCCTTCCCGCAGCCGGTGGTCAAGCAAAACAGCCAGCGATTGGATCCGCTCGATCAGGTGAAGACGCAACATAAGCGGCATTGCCCAAAGCTCGCCAATAGTAAGAGGTTGCACTGTTTGATAGGATTTTAAAAAGGAAATAATCGCATTTTCGTTTAACCGGTTGGCACAAGAATCGATCAATGCGACTGCCAAAGTATAAATTCTCGGCAATTTAAGATTCGTCCCATCGATGATTTTAGGAAGTTGCCGGTAATATTTTAAAGGCAGGCTTCGTTCAATCTCCCTGATATTTTCCTGAATGATATAATCATTATCCAAAAGCCATGAACCCGATATGGGAACTGTCTGTTCAACTTGTTCTCCTTCAGCCAGGTACCGGCGGATCTTTTCCAGTACAGCCCTACGCTGCCTTAGACGCTTTTTAAGTGGATGGCCAGAACTGATTTTGCAACCTAAATGTTGTTCGAGTTTGGCTAACCGGACAGCTTCTGCCTCCAATTGCTCTATTGTTGCCGGTTCGTTAACAAAATTTTGATCATTTTCAAATTCTTCGAAGGACTCTCCCCGCAGCAAAAAAGTAATCGGATGGTCGGATTCTACATGACGAAGAATGTGCAATCCATGGCGGACATCGGCATCATCCATTTGCGCAATAATTAACGTTTCTCCCTTCAAAACGCTTTCCAGATAACGGGCTAGAACCGGCTTGCTTATCGCATATAAGTATATTGTATATACCAGGCAAATGCCCATTGCGATTAAGATAGAAAAAACAGTTTCAAAGAGAGTATGGTACTCAGGCAGTAAGAAAAAAAGGACAAGATCGGAAAGAATCAAGCTTAAGAGAATGGTGGTGAGTATTTTTGAAGGGCGAAACGGATGAATAGTCAGACGATCATTTGATGAGCGGTGAATCGATAAAGAACGCTTGTATCCTTTATGACGTAAAGTTTTTAGAACATCCTGCGCCGCCGCATCATTTTGATAAAAACCAAGAATGGTGTTCCGTGTATTTTCCATAGCTTTCCCGTTTATGCGACATATATACCGAACGTGATTCAAAAATTGGTTTTTGACGGCGTCGGCTTTGCATCAAAATTTTTGTCTTCACTCGTGCCTTGGCCATTGGCAATGGTCACTCGTTCCAGACGAAAAATTTTGAGCAGCCTCCTTGTCAAAATCCCAACTTTTGAACCACCTTCGGTATAACAGAAAAACAGGAAGCATACAATTTAAAATATTAAGAACAAGAGCAATGATTTCGAGATTTGCATAAGGTGATTGTCTTTCTTTGCTTCTCCATTACCCATACGTTACGCGACTGAGATTCCTTCTGCATGAGATTCAACAGATAAATGATATTGGCATTGTCGGGGTCATGTACTTTTTTAGAATAGTAATCAATCACTTGAACTAATCCATGAAATCCAGGGAGGGGATATGGATAATTGCCTCGAGAAAAGCAATCGAATAATTTGTGCACTGGCAAATTGTAATTTGCCGGGTCCTCAACCTCTTCAGTAATAGTCAAAGCAATGCTTTGCCAAAACCTTGCATTGGCAAAATCGCGCCTGCGAAATTCCGGACACTCAAGATTCACTATCTCACTTCTTAAGTTCTTTAAGGAAGGTTCACTGGCAAGCTCCAGTGAATACATGGCCATCCAGTAACGAAATCGCTGAGGTACAGACGAGATGATCTGTCCCCGATAGAAGCCATAAAGGGTGAAATAGGGAGTAGAAGCTATATACCCTTCGATTTGATCCGGTAGGGAGATGCCGGGAAACGGGATCGAAATATCGCATCTACCATTCCTCGCATTGAGATACCGGTCATTTTCATCAGATGATCCAAGAACGGGATTTAAGAAGACAGCATTTTTATAGCGGACATTCAAAAAGGTCTGCATCATTCCCATCGAAGGGACGATCATCCATTTTGTATTGCATTCGCCAAACGCGTTCATACCTAAATCGTGAATGGCCTGTACAATACTCCATGAAAAATGGGCATTTTTTCTTACACAGAGAAACTGTTGTTCCGACAATGGCTGCTTACGCATATTTTCGCTGAACAGATCGAACTGTTTTCTTGTAAATGGCTTTTTGCATCGATTACAGGCAGCAAAGGTCGATCTGATCATAGATGCTGCCAAAGGATCAATCTGTCCATTTACCTTAACCAGAGATAAACACATTGGCTTTTGCCCTGACGGAGATTGCTGCCATATGCTCCTGAATAGAGAAAATGTCCCAAATTGAATTCTATGAACTACCCCAAACCTGCAGGCGGTCAACATATCCAAGGGAAGGTCTGCATTCTTAGCGCGAAGATCTGCATCCTTAGTGCTATCTGCATCTTTATCACGATCTGCATATACATAGATAAATTCACAGCTCCCTTTTCCTTTTTGATTCATTTTTGCACTCAGCTCAATGGCATCTCTTTTGACATAGTTATACAAAGATAAATGACGGTCGATAACTCCGCGTTCCCCTCTCAGCGTTACCCTGCGGACCAGCTCATAAATTTCGACCATCTGATGGTACATTTTATTCACCATAGACAGCTTGAGAAGATCCGAATAATGAAAACAGGAGAAAATTTTAGAATACACTGTCCAATCAGAAAACTGAAGGCGGGAAAAAATTTTAGAGTACACTGTCCCATTTGCCTGGGAAGGGGGCTTTAACTGATAATTATTCATAAGTTACTATTGATGTTTAATTTACGGCAAGTAATTTACAAAACCTCAACATATTGTACTCAATACCATAAATGCATAACAGCTAAATCTTATTATCAGCAATCATATTTCATTATGGTGAAGAAGCACGGTCGATAAAAGTATCCAAAAATTTGGAAGGGAGATATGATCATACCTGTCAATAAACCTCTTGGATTAACAAAAATCATCAGTCCTATGCCCAAAGCAACGCTCTATCCCACGCTTATGATCATTTTATTGGGTTGCTCCATTCTCACGCTGGTTTTAGGAGATATTCCCTGGCCGGACGTTTGGAACGAGGCAATCATGCGTCTGCAAGGCGCCTCATTAAAATGGAATCCATTTTTAGATGAACGACTTCCAAGATTGATCGTCATTATCTCGACAGGTGCTGCACTTGCGGTTTCTGGAGCTGTGATGCAAGGACTTTTTCATAACCCCCTTGCCTCCCCTCACCTTTTAGGAATTTCTTGCGGTGGAGCTCTTTTCGTCGTTTTAGTCTTCATTTTTAAATGGCATCTCCAATACCCTTTTTCCATCCCGCTTGCCGCATTTACGGGCTCGCTTTTGACTTTGTTCTTCGTTTATTTGTTATCCCGTTCCGATGGCAAAGTGCAAATCCACACCCTCATTCTCACAGGAATTGCCGTTTCTTCCTTTTTACTTGCCATCCAGGCATCCATCATGTATGCCTTTCGTGAAAACTGGACGTTGATCCAAACATTAACGGAATGGGAAGTCGGTTCCACACTCGACCGAAACTGGAAGCATGTCCACATGCAACTACCGATCACAATCATTGGACTGTACGGGTGCTGGCATTACCGCAATGAAATCGATATTTTAACCTTAGGAGAAGATCAGGCCAAAAATTTAGGCGTCGATGTCGATACTGTCAGATGGCGGCTATTTTTATGTGTAGCCTTACTCACCGGGGGCGCCATTGCCGCTGTCGGCATGGTTGCTTTTTTTGGTCTTGTTTTGCCCCATCTGGTCCGCCGTCTGCAAGGCCCATCCAGCCAAGGCGTCATTCCTTTATGCATGCTTTTGGGAAGTGTCTCATTTGCCGGAATGGATCTTTTACTGAGGGTTCTCAAAATCCACAATTTATCCATTGGAAATATTTCCGCTATTTTGGGAGGGATTGCCTTTTTAGTTCTTTTAAGAAAATTCAAACCTAGATTAAATTAAAATGTAAAGGTCGTTATGAAAAAATTCATCCAGATGTTGTTTATCCTTGTTTCATTACAAAATATGGCAAGCGCTGACGTCAACAATATACTAACCTATGAGGGGGGTGACCTCCAAATCAATTCCGAAATCAATATTTATGACCCATTAGCTGCCGGCCAACCTATCCATGGATCCATTTTTGTGACACATAACGTAAATCAGCCAATCGAAATCAATCACTTTTTTTTAGGAGATCAACCATTAAAGGTCTCTTTTTTTAAATCGACCTCGATGTCTGCATTCAATGGACTCGAAGTTTCCGTTTATCAATTTACCTTAAAAGGAATGGACAAAGGGGTCCATATACTCCCGCCTATACAGCTTAAAGTAGGAAGTAAAACCTACCAGGCCGATCCTCTAGTCCTTGAGATCCCTTAGCCGAAAAATGGACTAAAATGCCCTCGCAATTTGTTGCCAATCACCTATTTTGTACCATTCAGAAAAAAACGCTTCTGCACGACATCACGTTACAATTCGAACCAGGCTATCTTTATGGAATCCTCGGACCCAACGGCTCGGGGAAATCGACCTTATTAAAAATATTGGCCGGCATATGGAAACCAGGCAGTGGGGAGATTTTATGGCAATCAGCTCCCCTTTTCGATCAGGACAGGCAAACGATCAGCCGAACGGTCTCTTTAGTCGCACATCATATGCAAACCGACTTTGATTTTTTAGTTCAGGATATTGTCGCAATGGGACGGTATCCCCACAACACGCGGTACTGGCACAAAAAAGAAAGCCATTTTGTAGAGCAGGCGATGAAGGAGATGGACGTTTGGTCATTAAAAGAGCGGTCTATCCGTCACCTGTCTCAAGGGGAACAGCAGCGTGTGTTTATTGCAAGAGCCCTTGCAACGGGATCTCCTATCCTCCTCCTAGATGAACCAACAGCCAATTTAGACCCTAAGCATCAGCTTCAGATCTGGCATCTCCTCGGCAATCTTGTGAAAGAAGGAAAAATTGTTGTCGTCACAACACACGACCTTAATGCAGCCGATCAATTTTGCCCGCTTGTGACTGTATTGCATCAAGGCCGCAGCTTAGGTCAGGGAAGTTTTACAAGTCAATTGACTAAGGGAGTTTTGCAAGACGTTTTTGGTGTTGTAGAGACGCCGGATTGCCTTGCAAAAAGTTATTCTCTAACCTCGGCGACGTTAAAAAATATTTAACGCGAAGAAGTAAACATACTTTTACCCATAAATATAGACTAAAATTCAACACAAAGGCACAAAGTCACAAAGAATCAAAGAAATTCTGAAAATTCTACCGTCAGATCCTTTCCTCTTAGTGTCTTGGTGTCTTCGTGCCTTTGTGTTGAATTAAAGCCTATATTTATGGGTAATAGAGTCTTAGCGCCTTTGTGTTAAATTTTTCCTTGAATAAAGATCAATTGATGGGTGCACAATCGGTTCTTAAGCCTTTTAAGTCCTGAACAGAATCCAGAAAGACAAGCTCATTATTCAACAAGGCGTAGGAAGCGACCGGCTTTACTGTATTACAAAGATGGTTGATGTGTGTATGTTGAATGATGATAAATTTTATACCCTGGATCGAAGCTAATAAATCGATAAAATCAACATTTGGGTTCGGGTCAAAGAGATAGATGATCAAATCGGCATGGCCATTTTGGGTCAGCTGATGAATGGCTGTAAAAATCGGCGTCGTCATCCCCTCATTGCCGGATAGGGCAAGCAAATGAAAATGGCGGGACTTTAACGCATGCTGCAAAGCAAACGAATGCTCATCATCAAAAATTTTATTCTTCACATCATGCTCGATCAGCCGGTGCACAAGATCGGACAGCGAGACCCTGGCACACCCTACTCTTTCAATGGCGATCCCGGCTGCGATATTTGAGAGGGGAACCGCCTGGTCCATCGGCAATTCATTTGCAATAGCATAGGTCAATGTGGCAAGAACAGTATCTCCAGCACCGGTCACATCTTTAATTGCCCGCTCATTGACAGGAAAATCGGTACGCTTCTTATTCTGTTCAAAAATAGAGATGCCGTCTTTTGAACGGGTGATCATCAGCGTTTGAATGTCGGTTTCTTTCAGAATTTTTTCTGCAACGGCACTTAAGTCTTCTTCCGGCGTCATCTCAGCTGCTGCATAGGCTTCTGAGAGATTGGGTTTTAAAATCGTCACCCCATTATACTTGCCAAAATTTTTCCCTTTTGGGTCGGCAATGACTGGAATCTGAAGAGACGAAGCAAGGGTGATGATAGCATGAAGCAGTGTGTCAGATAAAAATCCTTTTCCATAGTCGGAAATGGCGACAGCATCGACACCCTGCATAAGCTTTGGCAGCGATTCGATCAAAAGTTTTTCCAAATCTTTGCTAATGGGCTGCACACGTTCATAATCGATCCGGACTAATTGTTGATTGTCGGCAATTACTCTGTTTTTTACAGGTGTTTTAAAATCTCTTTGAACCACAAGTCCGTCAATATTGATCTTTTCGGACAAAAATGCATCCCGGATCATCCTGCCCGCATCATCTTCACCCACACGTCCGATCATGACGACATCTGCATCGAGGGAAACTAAATTGAGGGCAACATTTCCGGCGCCGCCAGGCAGGCTCTCTTCATGATGAACATGGACAACGGCAACGGGAGCTTCGGGAGAAATCCGGTTGGCTTTACCTGTTGTGTAGGTGTCCAAAATCAGGTCGCCCACAACCAAAATTGACCGTTTCTCTAATTGACAAATGCTTTTCAGTTTTACCATGTTTTTGCCGGCACTAAATAATGATTGACATAATCGATGACCGAATCTTCAAGGCTCATGCATTTCGCCTCTTCTTTTAAGGCTAAACTTGTCTTCTTCATATCGGCGCATGTATAATTTTGATATTTTCCGGCCAAATCTGCCGGCATGTCGATATATTGAATATTCACAGGCCGGTTCAATGCCTTAAATATCGATCTTGCCACCAGATTCCAGGAATTGGCAATTCCGGTACCGATGTTATAGATCCCTTTATGATCGTGGTCCAAAAAGGAGGATATCATCCTTGCCACATCTTTGACATAGATGAAATCCCTCACCTGATCGCCATCGGCAAATTTCTCGGGGTCAGAAGATTTAAACAGACGGATGACCCCTTCTTTATAAGCGATGGGAAACGCGTGAAAAATCGCTGAAGCCATCCGTTTTTTGTGGTATTCGTTTGGTCCAAACACATTAAAGAATTTCAGACCGGCAACCTGATTTAATACTCCTTGCCCCTTCACCCACAAATCAAAAAGATGTTTTGAATAGCCATACATATTCAAAGGATATAACGATTCTAAATTGGCCTCGTCATCGCAAAACCCTTGTTCACCCATGCCATAGGTGGCAGCCGAAGAGGCATAAATGAATCTGATCCCATTTCGTAAAGCATACTCGGCAAGTTTAACGCTATACCGGTAATTATTTTCCAAAAGATATTTGGCATCGGTTTCCACTGTGCTTGTGCATGCCCCTAAGTGAATAAAGGCTTCGATGTCGTTTTCCTTCCCTTCCAGCCATTGAAAAAGTTGCCCCTTATCGATAATATCGACAAAACGTTTACCGACAAGGTTTTTCCATTTTTCGGTCGTTCCCAGATCGTCAACGATCAGGATATTATCGATCCCCTTATCATTTAAGCAGCGTACGGTGGCAGAGCCGATAAAACCTGCCCCCCCGGTGACGATGATCAGCTGATCGTTATATATTGTAGACTTCATTCCCTCAAATCCTTGTTTTAACAAACACCGCAATTGCCATTCCGATAAAAAAGGCAGGCATTGAGATCACAGAGGTCACGGCAATTCCGCCTAAGACCAGTCCTTTTCCCATTTTATTCAGTTCAATTCCTCTCTTCCACTGAGAAAGATACCCTAAGATCTCGCGATGAAAATAAACGCCGGCCACCAATCCCACAACTATTTGACCATAAACAGGACTAAAAAACAACAAAAGAATACCTAATACCAATACTAAATAGACAGCAATATCAGCATAGTGAAATTTTAAATAGGTGCGGAAATTCTCCTGTGCCTGTTTTTTTGAATTTTTTTTTGCTTTATTTTCCTCTTTATCTGGAATTTTAGATAAATTTGCCATAAAAACACTCTCCTTTAATTAGTTACACCACTCGTAACTGAAATGTAGTTTTCGTGCCCGTGAGCGCATAGTTTTACCCACAAGTAAACTAAAACCTTTTTAAGCGTTATCTATAATAAATTCAACACAAAGGCACGAAGTCCCAAAGAAACAAAGAAATTTTGACCTGGAGCCCCTTCTCTCTTAGTGTCTTGGTGTCTTCGTGCCTTTGTGTTGAATTAAATCTATACTTATGGGTAATAGGATGCGCTCACGGGCACGTAAACCAATTCTTCATTTTGTTTGTGTGTACACACATCCATGGATTAACGAATCGACCAATTGACCGTTAACGAACGCATGTTTTCTTAAACGACCTTCAAAAATAAAGCCATGGCTTTCCAAAGTAACAACATACTCGGGACGGACATCAAAAGTTTCGGTATATAAACGATTAAAATGTAAGTTTTGAAAAGCTGCTTGTTTGATCAGCTGCAGATAAATAGAAAATTCCTTTTGACAGGCAACAGGGTCATGTATCCGGTTAACATCAAGTAAAAAACTCACCTCTCCCCGTCTGGCAGGCCAGTCGATGTGCACTATCCCCCCATAGCCAATACACTCTTCTTTTAGAAGGAAGCTAAATAAAATTTGCCTTGGTTCTTTTTGGGAAAAGCCCGGCAAAATGACTGTTTGGTAATAGCTTTCCTGCATCTCTTCTGTAAGCAATTCATTTTGTCTTAAGATAGACATTTGCGCATTTCGCCACTCTTTGATGAGCATGATATCCTCGTATCGCAATGGTACGAGTTTGTAATCTCCATGGCAAAGGATTTGGCCTTCGGGTAAACATTGATAGTTTGTCATTTATCAGTCACCCAATCTTCCGGATGACGCACTTGCCTTTTTTCTTGCCTTTCCCTGATAAAGGGAGGTAAAGACAGGTCCAAAGCTTCGAGTAAAAACCACACAAAACTATTTACACCCATCACAATTCCCAATGTCGATGCTCCGCCAAAGCGCGGGTTGCACTCGATAATATTCCACAAACCTTCAGATCCGCGGATCACCTGAATGACAGCCGGACCATACAGCTCAAGCTTTTCTGCAAGGCTGCTGCAAAGCTCTTCAAGCGGCCCGATCGGCTCGCTATAAGTGACTTGAGACTCTCCGCCGATCACAAGCTCTCTCCTTCTTGCCAATACCCCTTTTACCTTCTTTGTTTGATCGACATAAAGATCGACGCTATATTCTTCCCCTTCGATAAAGGGTTGAAATAAGGGATTTTGTATGTTTTTTCCATAAGAGAGGGCTTCTTGCAATGAGAGGTTTAATTTTATCTCCCGGGATCCGGCACCAAAACGATTCTTTACCACATAACTTCTACAGTTTGTGTCAATGGCGTCAATCTGTTCCCAGGCAGGAATGCCCGGAAAATTCCACTCGGCCAATAGACGTGAAAATGTCAACTTGTCCAGACACTTTTCTAATGATGCAAGCGGACTGATCAGACAGGCAATTCCATGTTTTTTTAAGATATCGCGGTACAGTCCAAAAAACGTAAGTTCCTCTGTTCGCGTAGGAATGATTGCCTTAATGCCGAACCGTTCGCAATTCTCTAAGAACAACTCTATTGTAAGCGATTCCAATAGAGGCATTTGCCAAAAACCATCGACAAAAAAACGACCGATGCAATCGGGCGATGCATCCCCTCCGATCAGTTTTCCGCCAAGACCCAAATCATTCATGGCCTGTCTGACCTGTTTAATCAGGGGAACTTTCTTTGATATACTGCTGATAAATACATTCCACGTCATAATTTCTTTTGTGCTATAGAATACAATAATAAAATGACTATACTTCTACACCTGTTTCATATAAATAATCGGGTGAAACATCGGCCTTATTTGGCCATGTTACGGTGTCTAAATCCACTCTGAATTTCTTAAAATACTCCAAATCCTTCAAAAGCCTGAATACTTCACCTTTAAATCCCCTTAATATCTTTTCAAAGTCAACTATCTTTCTTGATTTATCCTCAAAGGTTAGAATAATTTTATATTCTTCTACATACTTTGCTTTTTTTACCCAATGCATATGTTCCCTTAGGGAGTTTCTATTTTTTCAGGCATGAAATTTCCTCACTTCTTTTTTTATAGTGTATATATATCTATATTCATAAGCAACCCCTTTGTCATAGTGTTTATGCGCAGGAAATTGAACGTACCACCGCGCGAGTATTTTGCAACATATTTTGCAATAAAATGTACATGTTCACCAGGTCTATTCACTATAACTCAGGCCTTCAGCCTGAATGATTTACGTTATCACCTAGGGCAGCGCCCTAGGTGATAACGTAAATCATTCAGGCTGAAGGCCTGATATATAACGATGCTACCACGTGAACATTTACAATAAAATTCTAGTGTATAAATTAAAGAAATGATATATTGAAATCAAACCATCATAAAATAACAAACAAACTATTATTAAATAATTTAAATTATTTTCAATTATTAATGGTTAATCGAATCAAAAGCAAATCTAAATTAGGAGAAGAACATGGACGTATCAGTCAAATTTACAGTGAGCAATAAGGTTTCTGAAGCTATCAAGCAAGATAACCCTACTCTCTCTAATATTCGCGTATTCCAATTGGGAAGAACGTATACAATCAGTCAGCCTGGAAGGCTGGAAGCTGCCATACATTGGCTTGCTTGTCTGCTCAGGATCGAAAAGGAGATCACTGATCCAAACCAGATCGGGATGGAAGGAAAAAAAACAGTTCAGGAACCTTTTCGCAAGGCTTGTCAAACCATTAATGAAAAATCTCAGGATAAAAAAATAAAAAATATCTGTCAGAAATTCTTATCGATTGTCGGTTCATCCCCATTTGTCGATAGCGCGCATGTACGCTCTTCGGATGCAGACAAGGCTCCAGTAACCAAAGCCTCTTCCGATTCTGACAAGCCTCTTGCAGACCAGACATCTTCCGATGCCGACAAGGTTCCTGTAAGCAAGGCCTCTTCCGATGCTGACAAGGTTCCTGTAACCAAAGCATCTGCCGATGCCGACAAGGCTCCTGTAACCAAAGCATCTGCCGATTTTGAAAAATTAGCCAAAGATAAATTGGCCAAAGATAATTTTGCAACTTTTCTCTGGGAAAATTATAAAAAACCGGAAGCTCAAGAGTTTATTAATAATGAAAAAAACATGCTCGAAGCAATTGGAAGAGATGAACACTGTATTCAATATATAGGCTCTACATTATATACAGCTGACTTTTTCCAAAAAGTTGCAGACCTGAAAGAGCGCGGTAGTACAAGGGCATTTTTTGTTCTTTGCAGCCATGAGGAATCAAAACCTAAAGTTAAAGAAATATTTGAAAAAAATCCGGAACTTGTAAGGAAAATATTAGCAAGAAATGACGAGCAAAACGACACAATTTTTCGTCTGATCCCCCAAAAATTCCTGGGAGACAAAAATTTTGTGGGAGAATGTGCAAAACTACCTGTTTTTGCAGATGTTCAGATCGGAGGACTGCTCAGATACATCCAACCACCGGCAAGCAATGACACAGAATTTATGAAACAATTTATTAAAGAAGCAAATGATCTTGGATATGCCGGAGCGGAATTGCTTGTTGATCCAGATTATGTAATAACTATACTCAAGAAGGAAAAGGATGTGCCCCATTATATCCTACGTAATTTTCTCAGTCCACAGAACAAGTCGGAACAATGGAAAAAAGCCATCCCTGAACTTGTCGCCAATAAAAAATTTATGGAATGGTATCAACAGCAACTAAAAATCTTTTCAAAAGATGCTAACAAAAAAAGTGTAGTAGATGAGATAAACAAATTAATAGAACAAGCAAAAGCGAAGAAGTGGGATACCTAAAATAACAATAGAGGCAATTGCGAAGGGCCTTGTTGCATAATTCAAGTATGAATATAAAACGTTAACGATCAATTATTTACCGCAGAGAGCGCAGAGTACGCAGAGGAAGACAAAAAATGAGTGCATCCTTCACGGCATATCAAGAGCAAAGGGCAATTTTTATTCCCTCTCTGCGTACTCTGCGATCTCTGCGGTTAAATTATTAATAATCAACTAGATAATACTAAATATAATTATGCAACAAGGCTTTTGAATGGTAAATAATTCAGGTTCTTAGAACCTGTTCAAAATCCTTCTAATTGTTAAATATAAACTACCACAGAGCCCACAGAGCACACAGAGAGTGAAAAAAATACCCCTCTGTGTACTCTGTGGGCTCTGTGGTAGTTTTAAAGGTTATGATATCGCCACTAAAGTTTTGTAGACAAATAAACTTCAAGAGCTAAGAGATTGTCTATTTAATAGATTTTGAACAGGCTCTTAGAGACTGTCTTAAAACTTGCTGAGTAATTTTTATTGTAACTTTTGCAATTGCCTTCTCTATTACTTCTTGTTGTCCTTCAAGTTTATACACTAAAACGTCCATAAAAACCTTCCATGAAGCTCACTATTTTTTTGCATTTCAGTGCTGATTATGGTAATATCTGGTACATTGATCAGATTATTCAACTCTAGAGGATAACAATTTATGCTCACTAACCTTCTTTATTTGCTGCCGGCTATCTTGGGCCTGAGCGTCCTGATTTTTTTCCATGAATTAGGGCATTATTACATGGCGAGGCGGGTTGGCATGCGTGTCGAGGTATTTGCCATCGGTTTTGGCCGTCCGATTTATTCCTGGATGTTTCAAGGGGTAAAATGGCAAATAGGGTGGTTACCCTTTGGCGGCTATGTCAAAATTTATGGACAAGATGCAGATGACAAACGGGACCCTTACGAAATTTCCGATGGTTTCTTTGGAAAACGCCCTATCGACCGGATTAAAGTAGCCTTAGCCGGCCCTCTCGTCAACATTCTTCTTGCCCTTGTTTTTTTTGCGATCATCTGGGCTTTAGGGGGACGGGAAAAAAGTTTTTCCGAATATACACATAAAATAGGCTGGGTCGATCCAAAATCGGACCTCTATGCAGACGGCATACGTCCCGGCGATGAAATCGTTTCCTATAACCAGATGCCCTATCAAACATTTAAAGATAATCTCTATGCTCCTATGATCAGCTCTGAGGGCTTGTCAATGGAGGGGTTGAAAGTAAACTATGCATCGGGAACAGAAGAAAAAAAGCCGTTTACTTTTCAGATAAAGCCCTATCCACACCCGCTTGCCATGGAAAAAGACAGGCTGACATCGGGAGTTTTATCTTCGGCAAACTATTTACTCTATGATAAATCCCCTGATAGATCAGACAACCCCCTTCCTTCCGGATCCCCGATGCAAAATAGCGGGATCACATATGGAGACCGCATTGTCTGGATGGACGGCCATCTCATTTTCTCCGCCCAGGAATTAAGTCAGCTTCTCAACGACAAGAGAGCATTATTGACCATACTTCGCAATGGCAAAACGCAATTGGTCCGTGTTCCCAGACTCGCTGTGCAGGATATAAGATTAGATCCTGCATTTAAAGAAGAACTTGCCGACTGGCAATATGAATCGGGTTTGAATGGAATCAAGCTGCAGAAACTCTATACCATCCCTTATAATTTGACTCATGACGCCATTGTGGAGAGCGAGGTAAAACTGATCGATAAAGATCATGAACTTCAGGTATTTCCTCCTCAAGCCTATAGCGCTGCCGAAGAGCCCTTGCAAAAGGGGGACAGGATCGTTGCTGTCAACGGAAAAAAAATCTCTGTTTCTCATGAACTGCTCAAAGAACTTCAGCAACCTGCAGTTAACATTATCGTCGAACGGGTGTCAACACCAAGGCTTAAACCATCATGGCCGAACGAGGATGACTCTTTCGATCAGGAGTTGAATGTAAAGGATATCCAAAAAATCGCAACCTCTATCGGGACCGACCATCCGGTCCAAACATCGGGTAAATATGTTTTATTAAATCCTGTGACTCCAAAACCACGCCTTGACTTTAACATCCCGGAAGAACAAAAAGTGCAATTACTTTCAGAATATGTAGAACAAAAAAAAGAGATCGAACAGATAGAAGACCCGGAAAAACGGAACCGTCTTCTCGAGTTACTTAAAGCACAAGAAAATTTGCTCGTTCTAGGAGTGCCCATTCAAGATCTTCACATCGAATATAATCCAGGTCCGCTCACGCAATTTAAAAATGTGTTCACCGAAATCAAGCTCACTCTCGTTGCCCTCCTTTCCGGTGATCTTAACCCCAAATGGATGAGCGGCCCCATTGGCATTGTCCAGGTTGTGCGCGATAATTGGATACTGGGAATCAAAGACGCTTTCTTTTGGCTCGGAGCCATCAGCTTAAATTTAGGGATATTAAATTTGTTGCCTATCCCTGTGCTCGATGGAGGGACAATTGTTCTTTCTCTGTTCGAAATGATCAGCGGAGTGCGTCTCAAGCAAAAAACGCTTGAAAGATTAGTATTGCCATTTGCACTGCTGTTGATCGGCTTTTTTATTTTTATTACATACCAGGACTTAAGCCGAATCTTTCATTTTATACGCTGGTAAAATAGAGGTCTGATAAATGGCTAATCCGGAACGCAATGATATCGTCATTGAAGAGACCATCCGTACCCTAATTGAAAATTATGGTACGGACCCCACGAGTTTCGAAGGGGAGCTGGTGAGGCAAATCATCGAAACGGGACTCAAACTTCTCATCGAAGGGCACCATATTGGCCAGATCAAAGTCATTACGCGCGCCTTAAAAGAGATGCGCTATGCCTACCGCATATTCAATACCCATCAGAAAGGCCCCTGCATCAGTATTTTTGGTTCTGCCCGTACTCCTGAAGAGCATCCCGATTATATTGCAGCAAAAGAGTTTTCTAAGGGCATGGCAGAAAAAGGGTGGATGTGCATCACCGGCGCTGCCAATGGAATCATGAAAGCTTCCACTGAGGGACCGGATAAATCACAAAGCTTTGGCCTCTCCATACGCCTTCCCTTTGAAGCAGCGAGCAACAGCATGATCGAGGGCGATCCAAAGCTCATTATTTTTCGTTACTTTTTTACGAGAAAACTCATGTTTATGAGCCACTCCCAGGCATTGGCAGCATTCCCGGGAGGCTTTGGAACACAGGATGAACTGTTTGAGATGCTCACATTAATGCAGACGGGAAAGGCAAATATCATTCCCATTGTTTTGCTCGATGGTGGAGAGGGGACATACTGGGAGCACTGGAACCGATATTTAAAGGAGAATCTGCTCGAGCCGCGTTGGATCAGTCCGGAAGATGAGCATTTCTACTACATCGCCCCTTCTGTTCATGCAGCCATCGATCATGTCTTACAATTTTATCACCGCTACCATTCAAGCCGGTATGTCAAAGATCTCTTTGTCATTTGCCTTAAAACCCCGCTTAAATCAAAGCAGATCGATCTATTGAACGAAAAATACAAGCGTCTGTTTGTTGAGGGAGGGCTAAAACAAGGGGAAGCTCTTGTGGAAGAAACAGAAGATCTGACACTTCCCCGCCTCTATTTTCATCACACGCGCAAAGACATGGGCCTATTGCGGATGTTGATCGATGATATTAATCACTTCTGATTCCAATTCTCCTTTCGGTGGAGTGACAGGCTCAAATTGCGGAGAGTCGCTCTTCTTTTCATAACTGAATTTACGAGATTCGCTTGCAGTCATTAAAGAAGCGCGAGGGGTGGTTAAAATTCTTATTGTATCAGAATATAACGTAAGCACTGTTGACTGAGGCAAAATTGCTGCAAGGCGATCATTGCCCGTATACAGGGAAGAGTCTTCCCTTTTTTTTTCATCGATATGCTTTACAGAATGGTTCCCATGTTTTCCTGGAAGAGAAATCAAGTATTTTTCATGGTGTTCCTTGCCATACCTTGCAATCAATAAATCTCTTGCAAAATTCTCGGTATATGCTCCATTTTTCTTTTTTCTTCCCATCATCCGATCCTGTTTTCGTTCGAAACAAATTAAAGGGATATTTTCTTCTTTTAATTTTGCCGCCTTAAGTACATTATCAAAACCATCTGTCTTCGTCCACAGGCCGCCCGGAAGCTCAAATTCATACCCGACAGGACACCCTGCTTTGCATACCCCTTTCCCCAAAATGCCGACATAATTATCCCCAACAGCTTCAACAGAACTGAATGGTTGATCTAAAACTACAAATAATGTTTTGAATTTAACCAAACTATCCCCTGCAGCTGCCTGCAATGCGGCTGCACATCCTAAAGAACATCCATGATACCCAACCTCTTCCACACCCAGGTCTGCAAGATATTTTTTGATTGCCTCTATATCCTGACAGAGACTTTTTTCAGAAGTGATTACCCCAGGACTGCCTTGGTAGCCTCCGATCGTCACTGCCAGTGTATTGTATCCCTGATGCCTGTAAAACGACCCGGCATTATGGGCGATTACCACACCCGTCTCAAGATTTGGATGAAACAATACAACGGTCGGGTTTTTTAAAGCTTGCGCCCGGTAATCTCTTTCCAAAGGGGTATCCTTCACATCTTCTATTCCTTCTGTCCTTGCGATAGAATACTCATGGAAGACGCGAATCGTCCGGGATTTTGTCGAAGTGACAACTTTAATTGCTGACCCGTTCACGATGTTTCCTTCAGGCTTACTTCCTCTTTTTCCCTTCCTTCCGATAAAAATTGGCCATGAAGCTTTGTGTTTAGAATTTTCAAACAGTTGGGCCATTGCGCATGAAAACATGGGAAGATAGCTTTTTCCCGTATATCCCGTTGCAATTCTCCAGGAAATATGAGCTCCAACCAAAGGAAGTAACGCATAAAAGTCGGCAGTAAGAGATCGGGTAATCCGCGCAAGCTTTTTTTCCAGTATTCTTTCTTTGGTTAGAAAATACTGTTCAGCCCTCTCAGGTACAATTTCTTCTGGTTTTATGTGTAATTTACAGGCAATTTTGGAAACCTCGGCACTTGAGTGAAATTGGGGCCACTCTGTTTGGATTCGTTTGATATGAGAAGAAATTGTCTTTTTTCTATTATTGCCTTGAACAAACAGACAGGTATCTGATGCCAATTTAATGGAACCAAAAAGCTGGCTCGGCCCGCAACTTAATACCGTTGCGATGACAAATGTACCGGTTTCCTTTGCTCCTTGTTTGATATTATCGAAAGTAATCATGACTATTTTCCACCTGTTTTAATCTAATTACCTAATTCAGAATATATATTTATTACATTATTTTCTCAAGGTGGCTTTGCAAAATCCCCAATTTTTTAAGTTATTTGAGTTGCGTTTTATATTTTTTATTTGATTTTTTTGTATATTTATTATACTATGAGACTGAAGAAAACTAACAAAGGTGATTTATTATGAATTCAATTTCTGATGTAAGTAAACTTTCGGTCGTCAAAGAACAGCTTTGTTATGAAGGAAAAAAAATAGGGACATTATTTACCAGGACCCTCTACCATATTGACCCAAAGACGCAAAACCTTCAATATCATAATTTTACGATTTTCGGGCTATTTCTTCATCTGTTCGGCTACAAAAAAGAATATAATAGCCAGAATTTAATTGATTGGCTCACAGGAAAGAAGGTCGAAGTAAAATTACCGGAAGATGGGAAAAACATCGAAAAAGTGGCTGTTCAAGCTTTAATAGTTTTTCAGGAAAAAAATCAAACAAAGCTTTCAAAACCAAAGGGATCCTCAACAGAAAATGAAGCCCCAACAGAACTGACAAAAGCAGAACAACCTCCTGAAGACCAAGCAAAGAAAGAGACACCTGCTCCTCATTACCCCCTATTTTATACATTATTGTATTAAATTAGGGTGTATTTTTCTACAAAATTGTAGAAAACAGGATACCTGATACAAACAAAACCGTTTATAATTGGCGTAGCCAGACCATCCCTGTCTTGTTTGGAGATTTGGGCGAGGGAGGATCTTCAAAAATCCACGAATCCACAACTCCATCTGTTTTTCCTTCATTCGGCTGTTGCGGTACATCCTCTAATACGGGAGCCGGCAGTGCAGGCAAACGTTGTTTAAGGAATAGATTTCCTATCTGCAGTATCGCTTTATCATCATTTGATGATCCTAGAGGAATTTCTATCGAGGACAGACCGTGGTCACCCGGAAGAGAACAAAGATTCCTTTTTATCAGATTTTCGTCCCCACCATAACGGGCGTGCAATAAATCACGGGCAAAATTCTTGTATAGGCCGCTGCGATCTTTACTGCGCATCCATCTATCTTCACTTCTTTCAAAGCAAAGTAAAGGAATATCTTCGCCTTGCAGCAAAGATACTTTTTTTATATTGTCAAATCCATCAGTTTTCGTTCTGAGACCTCCTGGCAATTCCACTTCAAGTCCGCTCGGACAGCTCGCTCTACACACTTGATCCCCCAAAGTCCCTGCGAAATTCTTGCCGATTGCCCGGATGGTAGTATAGGGTTGATCTAAAACGACAAACCTGGTTTTTAATTGTTTTGCTTTGTCCGAAGTCTCTCCAACTGCTGCTTGCAGAGCTGCCCCGCAGCCCAAACAAAAAGCATGATACCCCACTTCCCTAACCCCCATGTCGAACACCCAATTTTTTATCGCTTCAATATCCTGGTATATAGATTTTTCCGAAGTTGTCACTCCGGGGCTTCCGGCGTAACCGCCCATCGTTGCGGCTAAAGTGTTATATCCCTGTTGTCTATAAAATGAACCTATTACATCTGAAGCAACCTTACCCGTCTCATCGTCTTTTGCATGAAAAAGGATAACGGTAGGATTTTTCACCGCTTTGGCAAAATAAGATTTTCTTTGTTCTAATTCAGCAGGTATTTGGTTACAGGTTTCTTGAATTTGCATAGAAACTTCGTAAAATATAGATATTGTACGCGATTTTGTGGAAGTGGTCACACTAATTGCGGTTCCCACATCGGGATTGCACGTTGGGTAATTATTTTTCTTAGAAAGCCTCTTAGAAAAGAGGAATGCAGATGCATGATTTTGTGAATGCTCAAGCATTTGGGCTAATGCACATGCAAACATTGGGCTATAGCTTTTTTTCTTATAATTTGCCGCAACACGCCAGGAAAGATGGGCGCCAGCAAGGGGGATCATTGCGTAAGCATCCGCTCGAATGGATCGTTTAAGAACAGTGATTTTTGAGAGAATTTTATCTCTTTTTGCAATACAATATTGTTCAGCTATATGATCATACACTTTTGTGTGCGCAATATTCAATTTTTCGGCAATTAAGAAAATTTTTGGACTTCCCGTAAAGGCATGCCACTCGTTGGTGATTGCATGGATATCTTTATTAATTTCTATGAGCTTCCAACGATAGCGTAATAATAAACTCCCATCGACAATGAATTTAATGGATCCAAAAGTTTGGCTCGGTCCGCAACTTAATACGGTTGCAGTGAAAAATGCCCCCGTTTCCCGTAAGCATTGCCTAATAGAAATATCACTGCTCATATAAAACCTTTTTTATAGATTAAATCAATAAAACAACGATCTTATTCTATACAAAGCAGCCTTTTAAATAAACAAGATTATCCAAAAATCACCGGAGCGCATACACAAGCAACTTCAAGAGTTGGGAATTTTGCAATTTTTCGGCGTTTGTAGGTGGCACCAGAAGTGCCAAAGCCCTCCGTAAGATGGTAGCCAGGGCGCGAAAGCCCTGCTTAGTCGTTCAAACCGTCTTTTTTGAGCCGGCCCAATGGGCCTTGTGAATTGTTCCCCCATCTACCCAGCCCTACGCGCTTCGTTCGCAGGCTCACTTCGCGCTCCGGACTGGGCTATTTGAAGAAAATGCCCTTCAGGCATTAGAGAGCGCCTGGAAGGCGCTTTCCTTAGATAGCCCAGCCCTACGCGCTTCGTTCGCAGGCTCACTTCGCGCTTCGGACTGGGCTATTTGAAGAAAATGCCCTTCAGGCATTAGAGAGCGCCTGAAAGGCGCTTTCCTTAGATAGCCCAGTCCGAAGCGCGAAGTGAGCCTGCGAACGAAGCGCGTAGGGCTGGGTAGATTGGGGGAACAATTCACAAGGCCCATTGGGCCGGCTCAAAAAAGGCTCTAAGGAGTAAAAACCTTGGCTTAATGATGTAGCCAAGGGGACAGTTTGAACGACTAGGCAGGGCTTTCGCGCCCTGGCTACAATAAAAAAGCCCTAAACGGCTAGGCCGTTTAGGGCGTGAATAAAAAGCTTGGCAGCGACCTACTCTTCCACACTCTTGTGTGCAGTACCATCGGCGATGAGGCGCTTGACTTCTGAGTTCGGAATGGGATCAGGTATTTCCACCTCTCTATTGCCACCAAGCATAAATTTTGTCAGATGAAGCCACAACGTGGCGTCATGTTACAGCCCAGGTCGAGCGTCAGCGAAGGCCTGGGGTAAAGTTGGCAAAGAATCATCATTTTTA
>JABDCW010000024.1 GCA_013287905.1 Chlamydiota bacterium
TTCTTGAAAGCTGTTTATTATCTTTGCGTCTTTGCGCCTTTGCGTTGAATTATTATCGATTGCTCTTAATCAAAGACTTTTGTAATTGTCTTATGAAGTCCATTGTCCATAAAACAAAGAACGAGATCGCAAATCGATATAATCTTTTAGCTATCTTGCAACTTTTTGCTTCTTATTAATTTGAAGATACGTTACACTTTAGGGTAATAAAAAACAGCTACGGAGTGTTAAAATGGCAAAAAAACGGGAAAAAGTCAAAATGAAAAGCTCAGAAAGCCCTTTTCATTATTATACAGAAAAAAATAAAACAAATACCCCCGACCGTATGGAATTCATGAAGTACGATCCGAGTCCACAAGTACGTAAACATGTGATGTTTAAAGAAGCTAAATAGCCTAAATAGCCTAAATAGGTATACATGTTCGAGCTGTCTGTTGCTTGCAAGTATCTCATACCCCATCGACGGCAGCTCTCTGTCTCTATTATCAGCCTTGTTTCCATGTTAGTTATCGGTCTTGTGGTCTGGCTGATCCTTGTTTTTTTTTCCGTAAAGGATGGACTTGAGAATGGCTGGATCAATAAAATCGTTGCTCTGACAGCTCCAATTCGAATTACCCCTACAGATGAGTACTATAAATCCTACTATTATCTTATCGATAGTTTAAGCAGCAACTCATCCTATAAGAATAAAAATATTCAGGAAAAATTGCATAGTATTGCAACTGACCCTTACGATCCTGATAATGATGAAGAATTGCCAGCTTCCTGGCCAAGCCCCTTATTAAACGAGTTCCTTTCTCTCAAAGATCTCGTAAAAGAAGCATACGAAAGCGCGAAATACCCAGGTGCTACCGTTTCTGATTTTGAAACTGCCGCCGCTCATCTGCATTTGACGCTTTTGCGTAAAGGTCTGCATTCAGACATTGATCCTGACGAAACCCAAGTTGCACAACAATATTTGGAACATTCTACCTATATCGGATCATTTGATGACGACAACCCAACGTTATCGGCAATGCTCCTGCCTCCCACAATACGCGATTGGGAAAACCTTAAGGAGATGGCAAGACAGGCTTATGTTACAGAAACCATAAGTTCAGAACTAGCCGCACTCCCCTCTTCAGACAAAAGGAGTATTCTTTTAAAAGACCACCCGAAATTTGGACACGGGGTATTAGTTCCGCAAAGCTTTAAGGAAGCTGGTGTTCTGATCGGCGATAGAGGTTATGTTTCTTATCCGTCGCTTACCTCGAGTACAGTTCAGGAACAACGCATTCCCATATATATCGCCGGTTTTTTTGACCCGGGGATCATGCCGGTCAGCAGCAAATATGTTCTTGCCAATGATGAACTGATCAGTGCCATCCGAAATTCGATCGACTCTGAAGATGCTTTAATGAGCAATGGGATCAGTGTACGCTTTGCACATTTAAGCGATGCCCCTCAAATTAAAGCGCACATTCTTCAGGAAATGGAAAAACGAAAGATCACCTCATATTGGCACGTGGAAACATATCGGGAATATCCATTTGCTAAAGACCTCATCCAACAGCTTCAAAGCGAAAAAAACCTCTTCTCCATCATCTCCTTAATTATTATTATCGTTGCCTGTTCTAATATTATTTCCATGTTGATCATTCTCGTTAACGATAAAAAGCTGGAAATTGGAATTTTACGCTCTATGGGCGCGTCTTCTTTAAGCATTGCAACTATTTTTGGCTTATGCGGCATTACCATGGGGGCTGTCGGCAGCACGATTGGCACTTTTGCAGCGCTGCTAACCCTCCGCTACATTAACGAAATCGTGTTCTTCATGACAACAATTCAAGGGCATGATCTGTTCAATCCTTTATTTTATGGATCCGTACTGCCATCAGAGGTTAGCATGGATTCGCTGCTCCTTGTCATTGCGGCAACGGCCTGTATTTCTCTTTTGGCAGGCGTAGTTCCAGCCATCAAGGCAAGCATGCTCCGGCCCTCTGCAATATTAAGGTCGGAGTAACTATGGGCACACAACTACCGATTATACTGCAGGCAAAAAAAATAAAAAAGGCATTCTATCAACCAGTGGAAGTAGAGGTGTTGAAAGAAATCAACCTCACTGTCTGTGCTGGGGATACGGTGGCAATCATGGGCAGATCCGGCGAGGGAAAAAGCACTTTATTGCAAATTCTTGGAACTTTGGACAATCCCACTTCAGGCAATCTGGAAATCGACGGGGCTCCTGTGACTGCATTTAATAAATCGATGCTCCGGAACAAAAAATTTGGATTTATATTTCAATCCTTTCACCTTCTCGAAGATTATACTGCAATAGAAAATGTCTTAATGCCGGCCCGTATCGGCAGACAGCCTGCACAAAAAGGTACCGTCGTTCATGAAAGGGCATGCAATCTTTTAAAAGAGGTGGGGTTGCACAAACGCCTGCATTTTAATACAAAACTTCTTTCCGGCGGTGAAAAACAACGTGTGAGCATTGCGAGAGCGCTTTGCAATGATCCGGATATAATCCTTGCCGACGAACCATCCGGGAATCTCGACCGGCAGACGGCTAAAGATATTCATGAATTGCTTTTGCGATTTGTCGGTCAATTCAATAAAACGCTTATTGTGGTGACCCATGACATAGAACTTGCCAAACTTTGTAAGTACCAGTATCGGATGATGGATGGAAAACTCGAATTAATTACGCGACCGTGAGCGTGCCCGAATTTATTGGCCATTTCCGAATTCAAAAAACGTGCCCGTGAGCGTGCCCGTGCCCGTGCCCGAGTAAATTTATCTTTTCCGAATTCAAAAAACGTGCCCGTGAGCGTGCCCGTGCCCGTGCCCGAATTTATTGACCATTTCCGAATTTTCTCTCTGAAATTTGAGAAAATAAAAAAAAACGGAAAAGATGAATTTACTCGGGCACGGGACGGGCACGCTCACGGGCACGGGGTAAGAAAACGGAAAAGATGAATTTACTCGGGCACCGGCACGGGCACGCTCACGGGCACGAGGTAAGAAAACGGAAATGATTAATAGAATCGGGCACGGGCACGGGCACGCTCACGGGCACGGGGTTCGAGCATTATACGGAAAAGATGAATTTACTCGGGCACCGGCACGGGCACGCTCACGGGCACGAGGTAAGAAAACGGAAAAGATGAATTTACTCGGGCACCGGCACGGGCACGCTCACGGGCACGGGGTAAGAAAACGGAAAAGATGAATTTACTCGGGCACGAGCACGCTCACGGGCACGGAGTTCGAGCATTATTAGGGTTTGGTGAAATTTACAACTTCAATGTTGAGTTAAATTCAGTTAATAGATAAAATAGGTGCAAACACTAACGATGTTATCTTTCGCAGGCTCTAATTTCTTGATTTTTTGAGGATTATGTTGAATTTACTAATTCTTGGCCTTCTCAAAAAAAATTTCCTGGCACTTTGCCAAACTTATTACTCAAATCTGATCCAAAATTATGATCGAACCCATAACTAAAGGCTTCATATGTCGGCGCCAACTTATTCACATCCAGCTTTCAGCAGATGGAGAAATGCTTTGTGGCCAGTTCATGCTTATGAACTAAAAAAGCTGATCCCCATGTTGCTTATTTTCTTTCTCATCTCTTTTGACTACAACCTCCTGCGAATATTAAAAGATACAGTTGTCGTTACGGCCAAATCTTCTGGCGCTGAAGTGATCCCATTTATTAAAGTATGGGTCATGTTCCCGGGCGCAATTCTCCTGACATTCCTTTTTACCCGCCTTTCGAACCGTTTTACACGGGAAACTGTTTTTTATGCAATGCTTTCTATCTTTCTTGGTTATTTTTTACTCTTTGTGACCATCCTTTATCCGGCACGGGACTATCTGCATCCGAATGAAACTGCCGATGCATTAGAAAAAGTATTTCCAGTTGGCCTCAAAGGCCTCATTGCCATGTTTCGAAACTGGACATTTACGACATTTTATGTGATGGCAGAACTTTGGAGCAACATTATATTATCGCTCTTGTTTTGGGGATTTGCCAATCAGGTGACCAGGCTTGGCGAAGCTAAACGATTTTATGGATTATTTGGCATTGGAGCCAATTCATCAGGAGTCGCAGCAGGTTGTGCATCCGTATGGTTCTCCAGCCAGCAGTTCAATGAATATCTTCCCTTTGGTTCAGATGCATGGGAACAGTCGATGATCTTTTTAATCGGCTTAATATTTATCGCTGGGATCGCCGCTATGATCATCTTTCGCTGGTTCAATAAAAATATCTTAACTGACTCGCGGTTTTACGATGAATCGAAAAGTCAAAATGCAGCCGAAGTGCGCGGAAAACTATCGATGAGGGAAAGCATTGCCTATCTTATGCGCTCCCGCTACATGATCTGTATCGCTTTTATTATCATTGCCTATAACCTCGTCATTAATCTCGTCGAAGTGGTTTGGAAACACCAAATGAGGGAGCTTTACCCATCCCCTATCGATTATAACCTTTACTATAGCCATGTGACTACGATCATCGGTATTATCGCCACCTTCGCCGCTTTATTTGTTTCCGGCAATTCAATCCGTAAAGGAGGTTGGACATTTACCGCCTTGATCACGCCTATTATTTTACTGGTGACAAGCATAGGTTTTTTTGGATTTTTCTTTGCCAAAGGAAGTATGTCTGATGTAGTCATCCAATACCTCAATGTCACCCCATTGACTTTGGTAGTATTCTTTGGTTCTGCACAAAATATTTTAAGCAGAGCTGCAAAATACACCGTTTTTGATTCTACGAAAGAAATGGCTTTCGTCCCTCTTAGCCCCGAAGAGCAGTTAAAAGGAAAACCAATTGTCGACGGGATCTGCTCGCGCCTCGGAAAATCGGGCGGATCTGTTATCCATCAATCCTTATTGATATCATTGGCTACAATCACAGCAAGCGCACCTTACGTTGCAGGATTCTTATTAGCTACCATCGTGCTTTGGATTATAGCAGTGCGCATTCTTGGTCAAAAATTTAACTCATTGACAAGCACAAGCACAGACAAAAAACCAGTTCAGCAGTCTTCTCAAGAACTTGTTGACATAAACCCTGTAGTTATTCTTCCAACTTCATGAATTGACAGATTCTTATTTAATAAATTTTATTTTGATTTTAATTTAAATGTATTATATAATTACTATTTAACAAAGGGATATAAATGAAGCAACAACAAACAGGGAGCATTAACGATTTTGGTCCCATTCGTTCTTGTTTTTGGCCCATTTACAATTGGGAAATAAAAAAAATTCTCCCGATGTTCCTGATGATCTTTTTAATTTGTTTTAATCAAAACGTTTTAAGGAACATGAAGGATGCCCTTGTTGTCACTGCATCCGGGGCCGAGGTTATTCCTTTTATCAAAGTTTGGGCTCTCCTGCCGACAGCTATTCTGCTCACAATCATCTTTACAAAGTTATCGCAGTATTTTAGCCAGGAGAAGGTCTTTTACTTAATGACAAGCGGATTTTTAGTTACTTTTGCATTTTTTGCTTTCGTGGTGTACCCCTTAAGAGACGCCCTTCATCCGCACGATCTGGCCGATAAAATGGAAGTGATGCTTCCTGCTGGCTTTAAGGGACTGATTTCCATGTTTCGTTATTGGTCCTTTACAGGCTTTTATGTGATGGCTGAAATGTGGAGCTGCATGGTACTCAGCGTGCTATTTTGGGGTTTTGCCAATCAGGTCACCCGCATCTCCGAGGCTCGCCGATTTTATGGTGTTCTTGGGATTGGGGCAAATTTGTCGGCAGTGGCTGCCGGGCAGTCAGCCATCCAATTATCCCAGATTCCCCAAATGATGGGCAGTTTCTTTACCGGAAGGGAAGAATGGGAACAAGTACAGATCGTGCTTGTATCAGTGATTATTATTTGCGGACTTGCTACGATGATGATCTTTAGGTGGATCAATCGCCAAATGCTGATTCAGAATAATTTAAATGCAACCGGTCAGACAAGCCCAAATCCAATAAAAAAGAAACAGAAACTTTCTTTCAGAGAAAGTATTTTATCGCTGTCTAAATCAAAACACCTCATGTGCATTGCTGTTATAGTCGTCTCCTATAATCTTGTGATCAACCTTGTCGAGGTCGTTTGGAAAGATCAATTGCGGCTCATTTATCCAAATCCGATAGAACTGAACACCTACATGAACAACCTGACATCAGCAATTGGAATTTTTTCTACAATCACAGCAGTCTTCATGGCAAAAATTATCAACCGGTTCGGATGGACTAAAACCGCTTTGATCACTCCTGTCGTTATGTTAGTGACATGCGCCGGATTCTTCTCATTCTTGTTCTTAAAAGAACACCTTAGCGGTCTTGTCATCACCTTGTTAGGGACTACTCCTCTTGTCATTGCTGTCTTCTTTGGCGGGGTGCAAAACTGCCTGAGCAAGGCAGCCAAGTTTTCTGTTTTTGATGCCACCTCCAACATGGCTTATATCCCCCTTGATTCGGAAACAAAATTAAAAGGAAAAGCGGCAATTGACGGCGTTGGTTCAAGGTTTGGCAAGTCTGGAAGTTCATTCATCCATCAAATTTTACTCATGATTTTCTCTACCTTAACCGCAAGCGCGCCTTATGTTGCAGGTTTTCTCTTTTTGGTCATCGGTTTTTGGATCCAATCTGTGCGCTCACTTGGAAAGCAGTTATCAGAAAGTGCCCATAATCAAAATGAACAGGAAGCTTACGAAAAGACCGTGCAACTGGAGCCAAGTGGAGCTGAGGGCAGCGCCAGTGTGATCAATGGTTCAGAGTTGCCCGTTGCAACAACAGGCTAAGAGCTAAGACTTATACTAATAGTTAAGTAGCTAAAGACAGGTCTATGATGCGTGCAAAAAAGCTACTGTCTGTAACCTCATCCGAGACTCCGTTGACGTGGATCAGCACAGGACGGAGAACGATACCGAACTCATCGTGGCCCACCAGAGAGCTCTCAACAGAATAAATGAGCAAATGGGATAAATTAGCCTAGAAATGTGAAAATTATCTTAAGAACAAATCTTTTCAAGATAATTACCAATAGCATCCAAATCAGCTTTACCTTCTGCGACTGATACGACAAACTCAAGAAAATCATCCGCATCATATTTAACGGTCTTTCCATTAACTCTGAGAAATGCTAAAGCAGTCGCTGCCGCAGTTCTTTTATTTCCGTCAAAAAATGCATGATTTTTGGCTATATAGAAAAGATATGCCGCAGCTTTATTGTAAATGGTTTTATGCAATTCTTCTCCAAATACAGCCATCATAGGAGCTGAAACGGCAGATTCCAATAAGCCTTTTTCTCTTATTCCAACAAAACCACCAAATTTTTCAATCAGAGAATCATGCAATTCAATAACTTGTTCAAGAGAGAGGTAATTCATCGATCAGATAATTTTTGCATGAGTTCAGCGTCATCTTGAAGAATATTTTTAAGTTCTTTTTTGAAGGATTTATTATCCAAAAATTGCGGTGGATTTTCCACAGCATCTCTAGCTAAAAGTCCAATTAAGTAATCTTTCATACTTTGATGCAGAGCAGAAGCTTTCATTTTAGCAATGGTGTGCAAGTCGATAGGACAATCAAAGGTAAAGCGAATAACATCCTTATGCGCACTCATAATCACCTCCTAATTTAGGGATACCTTTATTATATCTTATTATCTTATTTACGACAATAAGATTATATTTACGACAGCAGTTCCCTCAAATAAAATTTGATTAAATTTTTTAGGATAAGCTAGCTTTTGTTATAAATATTTACTGTTCAATGACTTTAAACTATTTAACGCAGAGGCGCAAAGTCGCAAAGACGAGAGAGTGATCGGTAATTCGCGTGTAAATGAAAGTGTTGATGATGGGTTTAACGAGACCGTCTTTAGTCTGATTAGATGGACTTTTAGAAATTACCCTAGGCAGGGCTCTCGCGCCCTGACTACTTTGGAGTGCCGGGAATGACTTTGGGAACGATCACTTCATCGATCAGTCCATAGGCTTTGGCTTCTTCAGCGCTCATGTAAAAATCACGCTCTGAATCGGCGGTAATTTTTTCTAGTGTCTGTCCGGTATGGAAAGCCATAATTTTATGCAGCAATTGCTTCAAAACGAGAATCTCCTTGGCTTGCAGGGCAATCTCTGCAGATGTACCTCCGATGCCGCCAGAGGGTTGGTGCATCATCATGCGGCTGTTGGGTAAAGCAAAGCGCTTGCCCTTAGTTCCGGCAGTCAGCAGCAACGCACCCATCGATGAAGCTTGACCAATGCAGTAGGTATTGACAGGGCAACCCATCCATTGCAATGTATCATAGATGGCTAAACCGGCTGAAATATAACCGCCGGCAGAATTGATATAGATATGAACTTCTTTCTTCGGATCTTCCATTCGCAAAAATAAAAGCTGCGCGACGACAACGTTGGCTACATGATCAGTAATGTCTGTTCCGATAAAGATGATCCGGTCTTTAAGAAGACGAGAATAAATATCCATTGATCGCTCGCCGCGACCTGTGTCTTCGATAACGTATGGAGTAAGAGATGCTTGTGGTCTTTTTTCAGACATAATCCAACCTCATTGTTAACTTGCTTTCAATTCTTTTAGCAACTGTTCTTAAAATTGAGATAAATGCAATCAAGGCAAGATGTCTTGTTTTACCTGTATGCAATAACGACCAGGGCGAGGACGCCCTGGCTACCTTCTTTGCTCAATTTTATGAGCAGTTGCTTCTTTTGTCTGTTTTTGATCAATGATAAAGTCCAATACCTTTTCCCTTAATAACTGTTGCCTGATTTGATTCATAGCTTTTTCGGTATCTTCAGGTGATAAATGTTTCATTTGACCTCCGGATCTCATGAAGGCTTGACGCGACCATTCATTTGTCACCTCTTCCTGAGAAACCTGGATCTTATGATTGTTTGCAAACTCCTGAAACAGGAAAAAGAGGCGGATATCTGATTTCATGTGTTCAAACATGCGGCTCATTTCTGCAGCTATTTCTTCTTCCGACAAGTTCTTTGCATGTAATTCTTCATGGATGACTTTTGCATTTTCAGAAATATAGCGATTTACATTGGAAACAGGCACATCAAAATGATACTGAGTAACAATCTCTTTAAACAATTGATTGCGTTTCATTTGCCTTTGCTCCTGAGCCATGTAATTTGTCAGATAAGTAGTGACCTTTTCCTTCAAATCCTCAACATCATTAGCACCGTATTGTCTGGCAAACTCATCATTGAATTCAGGCATAGTGCCCTCAAAAACGCCATGAACAGTCACTCGTATGTGAGTCGGTGTAAAGTGATGCTTATGGTCGTGTTCCTCTCCTGCCTCGCAATGTTTACAATCTGCAGGATCAGACTCATCTTCACTCAATCCCTCAACGACATCCCCCTTGGATGTCCCGATCACTAATTTACGCATCCAGGCATCCATCTTGTCAGCCGCAATTTGAACGCGTGTCTTATTAAATAAAGGCTTTGCAATTTTATCCCCCCCCTCCGGATTCTCATCGAGGGAAACAATATCGAGATCGACAAAATCATTCTCCTGTGCTTTGCGGTCTGTGATTTCCTGCCATGCAGCTTTTTGTGATTTAAGGCTGTCTAAGTAAGTGTTGATCTCCTTTTGCGTAATAGACGGCTGTGGTTCCGTTTTTAGATCGAGGTGTTCTGCGTTGATCAATGGTGCGTTTGGATATACTTCATAGTCATAAAATAACACTGCACCGTTGTCGACATCCAGCGACTTGACCTCTGCAGCATAGAAGTTTTTGCCAAAGGGATATTCATGGGTCAGTTGCAGCGATTCGCGAAATGCCATATTGAGCAAGGTGTCTTTCAACTCTTGATGGACAGCTTTAGAGTAGTGCTGCAAAACAAAAGACTCGGGAGCTTTTCCCTTGCGAAATCCCGGGACGGAAATTTGCTTACCTACAATTCTGATCGCTTGTTGACTTGCGTTTTTCACCATCTTTGGCCGGACAGTGATCTCAGCTTGGATGCGGCACTCAGGTTTTCTAACCAGAACGACTGAAATATTTTCGTTCTCGAATATGTTTTGTGGATTTGACAAGATACACCTCTATAGAAGAATAAAAAAAGCGGGTGATGAGGCTCGAACTCACGACCCTCACGTTGGCAACGTGATGCTCTACCACTGAGCTACACCCGCATAAAGTAGATATTCAAAGACAATTGCGTGGACAATTGCGCGCTTCCTAAGCGGGCAATGAGGCTCGAACTCACGACATTCACCTTGGGAAGGTGACGCTCTACCAACTGAGCTATACCCGCATCTGGAAGAAACGACAATATAGAATTTATCCGTTTTTTTTTGCAAGCAAAAAAAACAACTTCAAAAAAATTTCTGTTAAATAAATTTTTTGTTTGCCTTTGTACAAAAAAAACGATAAAAATTGATGACAAGTAGTAAGCACAAATATATACTGCAAGGCTTTAACCCAATTACGTGAGTCTTTATGCTCAATTTTCGCAAACTTAAGCACGATTTTGCACCTGCAATCACCAAAGAAGGACGCATTCTTTTCGACAAAAAAGCTGTAAGATCTGCAAAAATTTTAAAAATGACTACGCAAACAGTTCGTTTAAGCTGCCGTGTGCTTGGAAATTTCGATCACGCATACATTTGTGAAATCGAAATCAACCGCAAAGATTCCACAACGACCGATTCCGATTGCGACTGCCCATACAAATATGATTGCCAGCATTTAGCCGCTTTTCTTTTCCATTTGGAGAATCATTTCGAGGAAATGGTCGTCGAGTACTCCAAGGAAATGAAATTAGAACAGACAGGCAATGCAAACGAAAAAGAAAAGGCCGCCCTGCTGGAAACCTTCAAAGAGGTGGAAAGCAAAGAAATGCTAAGACGGGGACGAAAACAGCAAAAAGAACTTCTCCAGGAATATATCAGCGCCTCTGCAGTCTTGGGAAATTCCCCGTTTTTCCTTCCGGATGAACATCTTGTTCCCGATAAGGCGGAACTGGCAATCATTTTGACAACAACACCACAGCAATATACCGAAATTCAAATTGCTCTAAGACTCCCCTACCGCTCAAAACCGCTTATCATCCCTAATATTAAAGATTTTTTTGACTCTTTGCGCTACGGAGAACCTCTCTACATAGGCAACAAACGTTATTTTTTTACAGACGACTCATTCAATGCATGCGGCTTGAAAATCTTGCATATGATCATGAGCAGCGCCAGATTTTCCGAAATTAAGGATGAGCGGACGCTTCGTTTTGCTTTTATCGATATAGAATCTTTTGGCATGATTTTAGCCTATGCCTATGAAAAGGCAACACTCGACCATGCGTCAAAAAGAAAAATTTTGGAGGAAGGAGAAGTCGACTGCCCGGCTCTCCCTTTTTTTTATTTCAACAGTTTAGAAGACCCTCTTCGCTTTTCCCCTTTGACTGCACAACTTAAAGTGGAATTGGAATATCTCAACATTCAATCGCCAAAGATCTTATTAAAACCGGAAATCTTACTGGCAGGAAAATCGATAAAAATCGAAGAGACATGCTTTTTCGAATGCGCAAAACCAGGCATGCTTTATAAAAATATTTATGCAAGATTTCAGCCGGAACTTAAGCGCAAGCACCTGAGAAATATCCCTGTTATAAGAAACATTGCCATTTCAGAACCATTGTTCGGCACATTCGTTGAAAATTCCCTTCATGAGTTCATGCGTTTTGCAGAAGTTTCCAATAAAGAGATCATAGAACAGTTTGTCACCATGCCATTTGTAGGACAAATTGCTGCAGAGTGCAATATAGAATATCTCGATGGTGAACTGGAAGCTTCCCTTAATTTTATCTATGATGAGATAAAAGTTCCTGCAGCCAACGTAAAGCTCACACTTGATCATATCCTGCCCTTTGTGACAGAACAAGGTATTTTAGCCCGTAATCTTACTGAAGAGCAAAAAATCATTACAGACCTGTTTCAAGACTTTATTTACGATCAGACTACAGGCGTATATAAAATTAAAAACGAGAAAAAAATTGTCGAGTTCATGACCGAGATCATCCCTCGCAATCAACATCGCGTTACCTTTCATTGCCCCGAGAATCTTCTCGATCAGTTCATATATGATGAAACTACTTTTACCCTTAATTTGCATGAAAGCGAACGGGTGGATGCATATATTGTCGATCTTCATGTCAATGGACATCTGTCCGGAACTACTGTCGACCAGTTATGGGAATGCATTTCCTCAAAGCGGGCTTTTATTGAATTGTCCTCAAAACCTGGGCACAAACTTAAGGGCGACTTAAACCACCGGCATCAAAAAATATTGATACTCGATCTCGATAAATTAACACCTGTTGTACAAATTTTTGATGAAATTGGAATTAACGTCCTTAGCACACACAGGGAAGAAAGGCCTCTTTGGAGTTTGTCCAGTCTGGCAGCGGATCAATTTGAAAAGTTACCCATTACATTTTCAATGAGTCCGAAACTTGTGGAAATCCAGGAGCAAATGCTTGGCAAACTGCCTTTGGTCACGCAAGATGTACCAACCGAAATTCAGGCGGTATGCCGAACCTATCAGGTAGATGGCATTTCCTGGTTAGAACGATTGCGCCAGATGCATTTGAATGGCATTTTAGCCGATGACATGGGCCTTGGAAAAACACTGCAGGCAATTGCTGCTATTACCCAAAATCAAATGAAATGTCCCGATTCCCTTTCGCTTATTGTCTGTCCAACCTCTTTGGTCCACAACTGGAAGGAAGAATTTACAAAATTCAATCCCAGACTGAAAGTTCTGGCATTAGATGGCACGCCCACCCAACGCAAGAAATTACTGACGGAAATTAAAAGCTTTGATGTCGTGATCACATCCTACAGTCTCATTCAAAAAGACATAGAGATCTATAAAATGATCCCATTTTCTTATGCGATCCTCGATGAAGCGCAGCACATCAAAAACCGCGGCACGCGCAATGCCAAGTCAGTGAAAATGCTTCAGGCAAAACATCGCCTCATTCTGACCGGAACTCCTATCGAAAATTCCCTCGATGAACTATGGAGTTTGTTTGATTTTCTTATGCCCGGTCTTTTAAGTTCATACGATCGATTTATCGAAAAGTATATTCGAAATCCGGGAGATAATAAAGGGATTAATATCGAAATATTAAGACGCAAAGTCTCCCCTTTCATCCTAAGAAGAATGAAAATGGATGTTCTGGAAGAATTGCCTCCCGTTTCAGAAATCATCTACTACTGTCATCTTTCCGATATTCAAAAAGAATTATATTATTCCTATGCCCAATCAGCAAGGGAAGAGCTTTCAAAACTCGTAAAACGCGATGGATTTGAAAAGGTGCAGATCCATATTTTAGCTACATTGACGCGGCTGAAACAGATTTGCTGCCATCCGGCTATTTTTGCAAAAGAAAATCCGGAGTTGGGGGATTCTTCGAAATATGATATGCTAATGGAATTGATACCGACTCTGATCGAAGGCAGACATAAAACAGTCATATTCAGCCAATACACAAAGATGCTGAATATTTTATGTAATGACTTTAAACAGCAGGGAATTAACTTTGAATATCTCGATGGCTCGAGTAAAAATCGGATGTCAATTGTCAAGCGCTTTAATGAAGATGATAACATCTCGATTTTCCTGGTCTCTTTAAAAGCAGGAGGGGCAGGTCTAAATCTGGTTGGAGCTGACACAGTCGTTCATTATGATATGTGGTGGAATCCGGCCGTAGAAGAACAAGCCACCGGCCGTGCCCATCGGCTTGGACAAAAAAGATCAGTGTCCTCATACAAATTGGTTACGCTTAACACAATTGAAGAAAAAATTATAGAATTACAAAACAGAAAAAAAGGGATAGTAAAGAAAATCATCAACTGTGATGAAGAAGCTATTGGCAAACTCACATGGGAAGAGGTACTGGAACTCCTTCAAACATAAAAACTCGCCCAGGCGTTAAAAGAGTAAATTTTACAATAAGAATATATGAAAAAAAAACATCATTTAAATCTATTTGGCGCGGCATCGAAATTTTTGAGCAAACTGACAAAATTCCGGGGAGTATTTTCCAATGATATTGGAATAGACTTGGGAACTGCAAACACCTTGATATTTGTCAGAGGCAAAGGAATTGTCCTTGCCGAACCTTCTGTTGTTGCTGTCGATTCACTTACCAATGAAGTGTTGGCTGTCGGGCACAAGGCCAAGGCCATGCTCGGCAAAACACCCCGGAAAATTCACGCCGTGCGCCCGATGAAAGATGGGGTGATTGCCGATTTTGAAATTGCCGAGGGAATGCTTAAAGCCCTCATCAAGAGAGTGACTCCGACGCGAAGTCTTTTTCGGCCAAAAATCCTTATCGCAGTGCCCTCAGGGATAACTGGAGTAGAAAAACGCGCGGTTGAAGACTCGGCCATGCATGCGGGAGCGCAAGAAGTCATGCTCATCGAAGAACCAATGGCTGCGGCAATTGGCGTCGACCTGCCCGTGCATGAACCTTCTGCAAACATGATCATCGATATTGGCGGTGGAACCACGGAAATTGCCATTATCTCACTCGGGGGCATTGTAGAATCGCGTTCCCTTCGCATCGCAGGGGATGAATTTGATGATTGCATCATGAATTATATGCGCCGCACATATAATTTAATGATCGGTCCGAGAACCGCAGAAGAGATCAAGATCACTATCGGGTCGGCTTATTCTTTAGGCAGCAATGAATTGGAGATGGAGGTTCGCGGGCGGGACCAGGTTGCGGGACTTCCTGTCACAAAGCGGATCAATTCGGTAGAAATCCGCGAGTGCCTCGCAGAACCTCTGCAACAAATTATCGAAAGCGTAAAATTGACCTTGGAAAAATGCCCCCCTGAACTTGCGGCAGATCTTGTCGAAAGAGGCATGATCGTTGCAGGAGGCGGGGCTCTGATCAAGGGTTTGGACAAAGCATTGATCAAAGAAAGCGGACTGCCCGTCATTATTGCCCCGAATCCACTCTTGGCAGTATGCCTTGGAACAGGTAAAGCCCTGGAGCATTTGGAAAAATTTAAAAACAGCAGGGCCTTGATTTAAATGAGAAATTCTCAACTGTGCGGCCATGAAGGGGTAAAATCCTGGGTTAAAGAGATGATCCAATTATGCCGCCCTGATCATGTGCATTTTTGCGACGGTTCTGATGGGGAAATGAAAGAGTTATGCGATCTGATGGTCGCCAAGGGGACTTTTATCCCCCTCAATCCAAACAAACGGCCAAACAGTTATCTTGCCAGATCTCATCCGAATGATGTTGCACGGGTGGAAGACCGGACGTTTATTTGTTCGGAAAAGCAATCAGATGCCGGACCTACAAATAATTGGGCCGATCCTGATAAAATGAAAGCATTATTGACGCAGCGGTTTAATGGATCGATGCAAGGGCGCACCATGTATGTGCTTGCATTTAGCATGGGACCTACCGGTTCGCCATTGGCTCATATCGGTGTACAAGTCACAGATTCTCCCTATGTTGTTTACAGCATGAACATCATGACGCGGATGGGTAAACCAGTTTGGGACCAGCTGAAATCGGATCAACCCTTTGTCCATTGCCTTCATTCCGTTGGAATGCCTCTTTCCGCTCAGGTTAAAGATGTGCCTTGGAGCTGCAATACCGAGAAGTACATTGTCCATTTTCCACAAACGCAAACGATTTGGTCATTCGGCAGCGGCTATGGCGGCAATGCTTTGGTCGGAAAGAAAAGCTTTGCTCTACGGCTAGCTTCTGTAATGGGACGGGATCAGCATTGGATGGCAGAACACATGCTGATCTTAGGGATGACAAACCCAAAAGGGGAAAAAAAATATATCACAGCAGCGTTTCCAAGCGGATGCGGCAAAACAAATTTAGCCATGCTCAATTCCACATTGCCCGGATGGAAATTTGAAACAGTCGGCGACGATATTGCCTGGATGAAATATGACAAAAATGGCATTCTCCGGGCCATCAATCCTGAAGCCGGCTTTTTTGGAATTGCATCGGGAACTTCTTATGCTTCAAATCCCAATGCTATGCTCTCTATTCAATCCAACACGATTTTTACCAATGTAGCCCTGACCGATGATGGAGATGTATGGTGGGAAGGAATGACTGAAGAGCCTCCCGAACACTTGGTCGACTGGCTTGGACAAGACTGGTATAGAGGATCGCCCAATAAAGCTGCCCATCCAAACTCGCGCTTTACTGTTCCCGCTTCTCAATGCCCGATCATCGACAATGCCTGGGAATCTCCCGAGGGAGTCCCTATTTCTGCAATTTTATTTGGAGGCCGCCGAACCTCAACTGTTCCTCTTGTATGTGAATCCTACAGCTGGAACCACGGTGTATTATTAGGGGCAAGCATGTCCTCTGAAACGACCGCAGCCGCAAGCGGAGAAGTAGGACATTTGCGGCACGATCCTTTTGCCATGCTTCCCTTTTGTGGATATAATATGGGCGATTATTTCAATCACTGGACCGAAATGGGGAAGGAAGGGGGCAAACAATCCCTGCCAAAAATATATTACGTTAACTGGTTTAGAAAAAACGGGCAAGGCCAATGGTTATGGCCGGGATTTGGGGAGAACAGCCGGGTATTGGAGTGGATCTTCAACCGCATCGACAACAAAGCTGAGGCTGTGGACAAATGCATTGGATGGCTTCCAACCCCAAAAGCGCTCAATATGTCTTCTCTTTCGATCACCCCAAAAGCAATTGATGAATTATTAGATGTCGATAAAGCAGCTTGGGCAAACGAAGTGAAGGAAACAGAAAAGTATCTTTCCCAATTTGAAAAACTACCCAAGAGCTTAACCGAAGAGCTTGATCAATTAAAAAATAGACTATCTTAATTCCATGGCCAGTTCATTAAACGACATTCGAAAACTTACCACCGCCTTAATTGTCAGCGGAGCATTAAATATCTTAGGCGCAGTCTTTGTCGTCTATGAGTATACAAACGATCGCCCCCCGGCAGTGTTATGCGAGCTTAAGCCTGCGGAATTTGAGCAGCAGTCAGCACCTCTTGCCATCGATCACAGCAATAGCGAGGTCATCAGATATTTTAAAAAAATGCCGATGGAATGGCTGGTCGCCAGACTGAATAATACACAGCTTGTCGAAAATGGTTATACGCAAAGAGACTTAAGCCTCGCTTCTTTAGTAGCATTCCATCATTTTGACGTTGACCGCTCTCTCGCAGGATTACCCCCTTTAGAGCAAAAACGGCTGCTTGTTTATGGCAAATTCAAAGATGGAAGACCGGCAGAACTGACTGTTTATCCAGGTCTTACCGATTCGCAGTGCGAGGCCATATTAAACTTTGCCAAACTGGAAAAATGGCCGCTTACGAGCCAGGGGTTATTTTTAAAAATGCAAAAGCAAAAGAAAAGTGTGCAAGATCAGTCGCTTGCCGATGCTTTTGTCATCACGCCGGAATTTATGGCGCTCGAAATTCTGTTCAATCGTGGAAATGTGAGCATTGAAAAGCAATTGCTTATTCAACTTGCTCTTGAAGGCACTTGGGCCACCCTAAAAAAATTTTCAGAAGAGCAAAAAATTGCACAGGACCTTTCCAATGCAAGGCGGCAACAACTTCTGCTTAATTATATCGAACAGCATTCTCTATTGGCAAGCGAACTCCTGTTGCGTACTGACTGGTCCTTCGCCCTGGAAAAACTCGATGACCACCGTATCATACAAATACTGGAATTGCTCAAAAATAAAAGCCCCGATAATGAACGGTTTGCCCTCTCTTTGTTAACAGCTCCAAGATCGGATGCTGTGTGGAAGATCGCTGCGGAAAAGCTTTATCAATATGCCGGGGAATCGGTTCCTGATAAACTTAACCACGACAAGGCATTAAAACGCTTTTTAGCCAACTATCAACCGCCGCTCGCAATTATTGCGCCCTCCTCCCCAACTCTTGTCCATAACAACGCCGACAGCTTTTCTAAAGCATTGCCGGCACCAATTAAACCGCAAATAATCACCCCCAAAAAACTGCCCGATGTGCCCAAAGAGGCAAAACCGGTTCCTAAAGCTCCTATTAAGCAAGACACACTTTATGTCATTCAGGATGGGGATACGCTATGGAAAGTTTCACGCCGTTATCACATTGCCGTACGTGAGCTTAGATCATATAATCAATTGAAAACCGATGTGCTGCAAGTTGGCCAATCACTGAAAATACCGCCTGGCAAATAGCCAATGGATCTCTTGCATAATTCATTTCCTTACCCTTGCCCGTGCCCGTGCCCGTGCCCGTGCCCGTGCCCGATTAACGATGGATTTTGATAAACTGAGATTGTGTTGAAAAATTGAATTAAGGAAAAGATTCTTTTTGTTTTTTTGGGCAAGGGCACGGGCAAGGAAATGAATTATGCACGAAGTCTATTTATTTTGTAGACAATGAATATGTCAGTATGTATAATAAAATCATACATACTAACACATAGGACCTTAAGTTAATTGGATTTTTATGTCTAATATCATGATGCAAATCAGAAAAAAAGCACAAGGGGAAGAGCTTGACTACACCTTTATCATGGACTGTCTCAAAGACTATAAGTCTCCAAGAACAAAACTTACTATGCTGCTGAAGAATGAGGATTTGATCCGGGCGAAAAAAGGGATTTATTTATTTGGACAAGATTATCGAAAAACGGAATATAGCCCGGAAATTATCGCTAATAAAATCTATGGTCCATCCTATGTTTCCCGGGAATACGCGCTTAGCTACTATGGACTCATCCCGGAATATGTAACGGAAATCACAAGTGTAACGACAAAGCGCTCTCGCAATTTCAATACTCCCATTGGCAGATTTAGTTATAGTCATTTGCCGATTGAATACTATTCAGCGGGCTTTACCATTGTGCAGATAAGAAACAATGCAACATGCCTCTTTGCAACAGCAGAAAAGGCTCTTTCTGATCTTTTCTACCTTCGAGAAAGTAATCCACAAACTGTAAGCGAGCTTAAAGACATACTGTTTGAAGATTTACGACTCGACGAAGAGGTCTTAAGCCGAATGAAAATAGGTATGATAAAAAACATCCTTAAAGCAGGAGGACCAGATGTCCTTAGGCTGTTAATTGAATGGCTGGAGAAAGAATAATGAATCCTGCTTTAGAAACAATGTTACAAAGATATCGATGTGAAACCAGAGCCGAATACGAACGCGCCTTAAAAGAAATTCTTCAGGAATTTACTCTCGTTGCCTTATGGAGGGTGCGTTTTTTTGAGCATGCCGCATTTTATGGCGGCACGGCACTACGCATCCTCTATGGTCTTGACCGCTTTTCAGAAGATCTTGATTTTACACTCCTCGCGCCAAATCCCCATTACTCGCTCGCAAAATATCATGAAGCGATCAAAAATGAACTTTCCTCTCTTGGATTTACCATTGAAATTGATACAAAGGATAAAAGTTGGGCAACACCGATTCAATCGGCGTTCATCAAAACAAACACTCTTGGAGAACTCTTAAAGATTGGGATTCCTAAAAATCTGGTCCGGGGATTACATCCCGAAATGCTATTGAAAATTAAAATCGAAATCGATACCAACCCAGCTCCCGCCTATAATGTAGAAACACAGTTTCTCCTTACCCCATTTAGCGTCGGCATTCGAACCGTTATTCTGGAAGATATCTTTGCAGGAAAAATTCATGCCGTCCTATTTCGCGAATGGAAAGGACGCGTAAAGGGGCGGGATTGGTATGATTGGTCTTGGCTCGTACGCCAAAAAGCCGTCCTGGATTTAAAACGGCTTTCGATCCATATGCGTGAGACAAAATTACTAAGAGCAGATGAGGATTTGACAAAAGAGCGATTTGAAAAAATGATGCTTGAAAAAATAGCTCAGGTAGATTTTACGTCAGCTAAAGCTGATATGCAGCCATTTGTAACTAATGCGGCACAAATAACCGACTGGTCCGCTGATTTCTTCAGATTCATTCTTAAACAAACTCTTATCAAAGAATGAATCAAATAATGATGTAAATATTTAACGCTGAGTCGCAAAGTCGCAGAGACGCGGAGCTACCTGAAAGTATTAAACTTTGGACAGGCACGACTGGTCGATGGAATTGCACGAGTTGTAAATCAACTGTAGCTCCTCTCGCGTCTTTGCGCCTCCTGCGCCTCCGCGTTAAATAGTTTAAAGTCACTGAACAATAAATGTTTATAATAAATTTGATCAAAATTTTTTATTTACGGGAACTGCTGTCGACCTTATGTATATCTTGCTTATTAACAATATTAAATGTATAATACAAATAACATTTAACATGATAAACATCTGGAGTTGTCTATGGTTTATATTAAAATTAATAATGGTATTTTTTTTAATAAAGTTACCTTTTTTGATTCAAAAGGGGACAATGATAAAGTTGTGAACGCTTATGGTAAGAATATGGCCCGAGTTGTAAAGGTGGCACGCGCTCTTGCCTGGTTTTTCACAGGAGGCTACTTATGCAATACAAAACTTGTGAGAATACCGGGAGAAAGAATCAACTATTTATATGAAAAAACCCTGACCGAGCAGATCACCGCCGCTGGAGAAACACCCCCTGCAACTTTTAGCAAAGAAGCTCTTGGAAAAATGATACAGATAGTAAAAAATAAACCTGTTGCTCCTGTTCAACCAAAGCCTGACCCATCTTCCCCTGTTATTGCTCCCGTTCAACCACAATCTGGCCCCTCTGCCCCTGTTATTGCTCCCGTTCAACCAAAATCTGACCCATCTTCCCCTGTTAATGCTCCTGTTCAACCAAAATCTGACCCATCTTCCCCTGTTAATCCCAATATAAAAAAAGAAATCACGGAAAAAAATGAAAACGCTTCTTCTGCAGTGGTTACTCCAATGCGAATTACTGGAATGATGACAGAAGACGATAGTGTTCTCAAATTCTGTCCGGAAATAGCGGAGTGGAGGTCAAGTAAATTTACTAAGGAATACAATTGTGCTGCATATGCATGCATAAAAGAACCCTTAACATTTGCCTCATTTTTTAAAATTACACCCATTTATTTAGTGGGTTATTTTAAATCCGATATGGCTGCACTCATGGGCGCCAATAAAGTCGCAATGAAAATCCTGGAAAAATATGGATACGTAAAATATGAATATTCGTTCCTTAACTACCAGACAGATAGGCTCCCCTTTCCATTAACAGTATGGCCGTCTGAACTAACGAGCCCCAGTCCCATCACCAGCCCAACCCTTAAAACCGATAAAGATGGGATCAGCAATATAAAAAAAGAATTACAGAGCAATTCTATCCCCTCCCTGCACACTCTTGAAAAAACTAAGCAAAAAATGTCGGAAACTGAAAAAGGTTTAGATGCACTTTTTAATTCACCCCCAGCTGAGATACTTCCAGGATTATATTTAGGCTCACAGCGCCAGGCAGGAGTGATTCCGTCACATGAAGCCGGACAAGACCAGACAATAACCCAGATGCAAGAACAATTAACACAACGGATGGGCATCGATACTATTATCACTTGTTCCCTTGAAGAAATTCCTCCTTCGAACAGACTCGATGGGATAACATATCACCATTTCGGCTTTGGCGATAAACCAGGAAATGAAGATTTTGCCGTTCAGCTGCCTAAAATTATTAAGACTATTCGTCAGGCAAGATCAGAGAACCGCAAAATATTTATCCATTGTAACGCAGGGGCTTCCAGAAGCCCCTCTTGCGTTCTTGCGTATTTAATGACCCTTGGTCTTAATTTTGAAGAAGCGTATCGATACCTGAAATCTAAACGTTTAATCGTAGATGTAACAAATTTTGAAGAAAGATTAAAAAATCTAAATATTGAAGCTTTATAGCAGTTTTAAGTTTATACCGAAGGTGGTTCAAAAGTTGGGATTTAAGCGTTATCTATAATAAATTCAACACAAAGGCACGAAGTCCCAAAGAAGCAAAGAAATTTTGACCTAGAGACCCTTCTCTCTTAGTGTCTTGGTGTCTTCGTGCCTTTGTGTTGAATTAAATCTATACTTATAGGTAAATAGGATGCGGGCAGGGGCACGGGCACGAAAAGGCAGACCCTATTCGATTAACCTCTTGACAATGAAAACGGATTCGGGTTAACGTTTAGCAGAAAATCAACTCAAGGAAAGAGGGTATTATGAAATTTATCATTCATACACAAGAGTTTAACTATCTAATTAACAAATGCTTAAATATCGCCCCTGCAAAACCGTCCATCCCTATATTATCGAATATTCTGATCACAGCGGCTAACGGGCTGATTACGCTGACAGCTACTGATACGAACGTCAGCATTTGCTGCTCGTCAGAAACACAAGTGCTTGAAGAGGGCTCTACGACAGTGCCGGCAAAAAAACTCTCTCAACTCGTCAACGAACTGACATCGACGACTATGGAATTTAGTACCGATACAAATGACCTTTCCATAATCGTTGCCGACTCTTCGCGCTTTCGCATCAACGGGATGAATGCAAGTGCATTTCCGCAGCTTCCCGAACTTCACGGTGCCTTTCACATCAAGTTCAAACAATCGACACTAAAGACTGCACTATACCGGACTGTGTTTGCCGTATCAAAGGATATGAACCGCATGACGCTGACAGGTGTCCTCATGCAAATAGCTGGTAGCCAGGCAACATTCATAGGTGCTGACGGCCAGCGCCTCTCCCGCATGCACATTCCCCTCGATATCGACCCTCAGTATAATAAAAGCCTTATTATCCCGCTAAAAGCCATTGAAGAATTCATTAAAAATTTAAATGGCGAAGAGGATGTGCAGTTGTATTTAATGGATGATAAAATTGCGATGCAGACTGACCGGGTGACAATTGTCACAAAATTAGTGCCCGGCGAATACCCCGATGTAAATCGCGTAATACCAGGCAGCGTGGAGCATCTGGTCTCTATCCATCGCGAAGAGTTGGTCACTTTATTGCGCCAGGTAACCTTATTCACGAATGTGGAGCGCCATATTGTCCGCTTTTCTTTCTGTAATGGCGAACTAAAACTTTCTGCCAATACTTCGGAGATCGGCGAAGGGAGAGTAAGCATGCCTGTAAACTATCACGGAAACGATTTAGAGATCGCATTTAACCCTACCTACTTTTTAGATGTGCTTCGCCATGTCGACGAAGAATCAGTGATGATGGGGCTTTGCGACTCTTTTACCCCGGGCGTGATTACAGATCAAAAAATGACCCGTTATCACCCGGAAGAAACCTCTTCTCTTTTTATGTTGATGCCAATGCGTCTCGATGAAGACTAAATGATCTATGCACCTTTGCCACCTTCGTTTGCATAATTTTCGCCAGTACAAGGAAGCTTCGTTCACATTTTCACCTAAAGTCAATGTGATACGGGGCCCAAACGCGAGAGGCAAAACGACAATTTTAGAAGCTATCTATGTACTGATCACCGGCCGGTCTTTCCGCACGCCGCAGCTATTGGATCTGATCAATGAAGAAGCTTCTTACTTTATTTTGGAAGCTGTTTTTGTCAAACATGGGATCGAACAGTCGCTAAAATTTTACTACAATGGCAAAGAGCGCAAAATCACCCATAATACTACCCCTTATTTTTCGACAACAATCTTATTCGGGTTGCTTCAGGGCACTGTCGTTCACCCGGACGATGCGACTATCATTAAGGGCCCTCCTGCCATACGCCGCCATTTGATGGACGTAAGCCTCGCTCAAGTAGACCCCCTATACATTCACCACCTGACACGCTACATGAAAGCCATGCATCAGCGCAACGCGCTGTTAAAGCTAAGGCAACTTGCGACTATAGAACCGTGGGAGACAGAGATGGCCAGTTCGGCAGCTTATGTCGTGCATCACCGGAATCAGATTGTTCGCGATTTACAAGAAAAAGGAAGGCCGCTGCATGAACGTATTTGCGGAAGTGCGGAAGAGCTTTCCCTTACATACAAAGCAAATGGGGCCGGAAATGGAACTGATTGTATTGGCGATTTGCGCGAAATTTTTTTTGACCAATACCAAAGGCACAGATCGCGCGAAATGGAGTTTGGCTGCACATTGACAGGTCCCCATAAAGATGACCTCCTGATTGCATGCAATAAAAGAGAGGCTAAGAGTTTTGCAAGCGATGGGCAACAGCGCTCAAGCATTGTTGCTTTACGTCTTGCCGAATGGGAACGTTTACATCAACTTTCCGGCAATCAACCGTTTATGTTAGTCGACGATATGAATATGAGCCTGGACGATTCGAGAAAACTTCACCTGCTGGAATATTTACATGCGTTATCACAAGTTTTTGTCACAACGACAAAGGATAAAGCCTTTTTTAATCATGAGTTTGTCATTGAAATATAATAATTATTTTTTTTATGATAAAACTTAATTGAGGGTATATATGTCAGATCACTTTAATGAAGATCAAAAAAGCGGTTTAAGCAGCAATAAAGAGCCAATCATTGCTAAAGATACGTTTGCAGGCCTCATTGAAGTCATCGTCGAAAACGACCACAAATGCATGGAAGCCGAATCAGACCCGCTTGAGCTGTATATCGATAAACTTAAATCACGGCTGCATAATGATGCGGCTTTATTTCACACCCGTTTCGCGGCTGGCTATGCGAGCCTTCTCAAACAGCTCAAGTATGAGCATAGCGCCCATGAAATCCCTAAACCGGATGACAAATAGGTTTAGAGCTTAATCATGTTTATCTTTACTTGGATGATTAAAATTATCGACCGGCTGTTCACTCTGGCATGTGCGCTTGGCTTTGTACAAATCCCCTTATTTATCAACGAATATATGCATCAACTGGTTGGACGGCAGGCAGAACTGCGTCTTTATGTCGAAGCGATGCAAAAATCAGCCGCAATCTCAAATAAATCTCTCGAACAGTATATCAATAAATTCCTGCAAAGTGCAGATATCGACTTTATTCAGCAGGGAAATCTCATGGAATCTATGGTCGAGCGTTTTTCACGTATTTCCGATGCGCTCTCTTCTCTGCAAACAGCCTCGTTAGGGACACGGCCTTTTGTTTTTATGTCCCATCTCGATTCCGCTATTTTCCAGTCGACTTTCAAACACTTTACCATTGGAGTTCCTTTTACCTGGGAGGGGGCGATTTACGCAATTGTTGGTGTGGTCATCGGGTATTGCCTTTTTTCCTGTTTAAGGCCTAACAGATCAAAAATTGCGCAACAACAGCAAAAGGACAAAAGGCAATTGCAAAAGTCTTTAGATCAATAGGTTGCAGGGAATGTGCATGGACGATGTGGACGATGGACGGAATGAGATAATTGCAAAAGTCCAGTTCAAACGCTTTTCGGCAAGCAAGATTAAGATCATGATCAAGATCGAGATTAGGAATGTTCTTAATCTCGATCTTGATCATGATCTTAATCTTGCTTGCCGAAGACGATCTTGTTAAATTATTTTCTTGTCAATTCTGCAATTGTCTCATTTCGTCCGGGTCGTTACCAAAAAAAAACAGGCCCATAATTGGGCCTGTGTTTTTTTTGCGGGACAAAAAGTTGTTTACACAACTGCTGCTGCTTCAACCTTTGTTGCATTGCTGTTTGATTTTTCTCGCGCTCTTGGTGATGGAGGCGGAGCCACAGCAGCGCCTGCCACTTGAGAAGCACTCACAGATGCAAGTTGACTTGAGCTTGAACTTGAACTAGAACTCGAGCTAGAGCTTGAACTCGAGCTTGAACTTGAGCTAGAGCTTGAACTGGAGCTTGGACTTGAAGAACTACCGCTCGAAGAACTACCGCTTTTGGAAGCTGTAGGCGTCGTTGTTGTACTCCATATGTAGCCGGCTACAGTTCCAGTTAAAGCGCTGGCATATGATTGAAATGCCTTCCTATAATCTGGGTACACTTCTGCAGTGTAGCGTTGTATTCTAGAGTCAAAATCAATAATTCTTGTATTAGTGTTAGCAAGCGATTTCACCAAGTCTCCCCATAACGCGGTGATCGTCTGATACTGTTGATTCTCCCTTGTACCTAAACCACTACGCGAAGCAGTATTTTCATTATGAACCGCTCCTTCGGTGGCAGGAGAATAAAGCAAAAACGTTGCAGCGAAATTAGACCATTGTCTAGGAAGTTTCGCTGGGAGATCTTTAGTATAAACTCCTTGCAAGGCTTCAACCTCGAGATTGATTTTATTCCATTTTGCTTGATTATCACTCAACATCGTGACATATTTTGCTTTATCCTGTTCAGTAGCAATGAGTTGATCAAAAGCTTCTTGAATCTCCTGCAACCTTACTTTAAGTTTTTCAGCTGGCACGACGAGTTTCAGATGTAACTCTGCCTGACTCACAGCCGATTCGGCTTCTCTCATCGCAAATACAGTGAAATTCCATCTTTTATGAAGATCGGTTACCATCGCTGAAGTATCAGCAGATGCATCTTTGTTGATACGGGCCAATTCATCTTTTGTTGCAACGGCCGCAGCATCGAATAATTGAGCGATAAATTCCTGTTTTTTGCGATCACCTTCAGGAGTTTTTTCCTGATAGTTTCGCAACTGCTCCACAACATCTTTTTGTGCTTTATCATGATGTGCTTTAATCGCATTAAGTTCATCTCTTTTTTGAGAGACTTTTTCTGCTTTTCTTAAGACTTCTTCTGCTTTTTTGGAAGCATCTTCTGCTTTTTTGGAAGCATCTTCGACTTTTTTGGAAGCATCTTCTGCTTTTTTTGGAAGCGTCTTCCGCATCTTTGAGGTCTTTTTGCACTTGCTGCATTCTGGCGTGAATAGCGACCACATCGGGAGCTACCTTCATCACACGCGATAATTGATCATAGTTTGCTGTAGCTTCATGATGTTTCAAACTGACTTGATCCCATATCCCCTTTAATGCCTCGAGTTTTTTGGTCGCGCCCTCTACATGCTCCTGATATCCCTTTATATCTCTGTAAATTCTTTGTGTTGTATGAGGATGCACTTGCGCGATCAATTTATTGAAAAAGGCGCTTTCTTCCTTTGTGATTGCATTAGCTTTCCCTTGTGCAACGATTTGCTCATTTGCTTTAACTAAATCAACCAATTTAGTTTTAATTTGTTCAAACTGTTCTTTCTGTTTTGTACATTCAGCGGTTAATTGAGAAAAACGGTTAGTCAAAGCATCAGGATCGCCCTCAGTTGCCATTTCTTCACGAAAACGATCTAAATGCTCCAGAAGACTTCTAAACCCTTTATCGCATTTACTGGTGGTCTCCATTAGTGTTTGATATTCATTCTCTGCAACATCCGAAACAGGAGAAACACATGCGTTAATAGTACCTACGGCTGACTTGAACTGGTTCCATAATTTGCTATCTTGAGTTCCCCTAACAAGAGGTTCAAGTTTTTCTAACACAGTTCTAGCTTCAGTAAAGCCTAGATTCATTTGTTCTTGAGGGGAAAGCGTGCCGGAAAATCCCCCTTGAGTCACTTCAAAAGGAAGACCGACAACAGGTTTTGCTCCTGAGGCTGGGGTTGCTGCAACATTACTTGTCATACAAAACTCCTTGTTATGTTTTTTAAGCCTTGATTACACTCCAGGCCAAATCGGTCCAAGTTGTAAGTTTGTAGGGGGGAGATCAGAAATATGTTTCAGCCCGGTGAAATATATCAAACCATATGCTAAATTATTTAATCAAACAATTTTTATTAGTGAATAATTTTAATAATTTATTTACGGCGCCGCTTTAGCTGCAGCACTAAGAAGCAAAAAAAGGCGATAAGGAGAGATGCCCCTATGATTTTAAGCAAAAAAACATTGCTTTTATCCAATTTGGATAAATTCTGCAATTGAGAAACAAAGGTAGGATGGACCGCCTCTTGCGTATACAGAGGATGCGCACTTACCGTTTTTCCATGCGCCCGGACCAATAGATCCCCCACATGCTGATCTTTTTCGACGGGCAAGCTGACCTGTTCGTCCCATGAAAGGACGCATGTCACTTGAGGCTCTTCCGCAGGATAATAATCTAATGCCACATCCTGTTTTAAGTAAGTGCCGATTTTTATGGGAATATTCCCATTTTCGAAAACAAAGGCTTGCGGGCCTTTATAGAACAAAACGCGCTGAATTTTTGGTTGATTGAACGCTGTCTCAAACATCATTTTTGCATCGTTGAATATATCCTTTCTTTCCTGAGTTTTAAGCAGTACAGCAATCAGGGTGCGCTCCCCATCACAGGCAGCAGCGACCAAAGTACTTCCCGCAATAGAGTAGTATCCGGTCTTAACGCCGATCGCTTTTGGATAATGATAGGGGCCTTTGCGAAGCAAGCGATTGGTTTGAACCAGGTTTGATGCCTCTTGTTTGTTTGTTTTTGGCCGTTTATAGCTGACCGTTTTTACGATTTCTCTAAATTTTGGATTTTTTAATGCTTCGCAAGTGAGGATCGCCATATCATAAGCGGTGGTCAACTGTTTTGGATGGTGCAATCCGTGGGGGTTGTAAAAAACAGTGTTGCGGCATCCTATTTTCCTGATATAACGGTTTACTTCTTCCATGAATTGCGGGACCGTCCCTCCTGCGTATTTGGCAATCACATTGGCAGCATCATCGCCAGATGCCAGCATCATGCCGTAAAGAAGGTCCTGTAATGAAAGGATCTCCCCCTTTTTAATCCCAATGTGACTCCCCCCAGGAATTAATAAATAGGCGGGCAGCGTATAGCGCGATTTGCGAAGAGCTTCTTCTGTCACTGTGCCGACGCAATCCTGATCGGCAGCGATCATTACCTGTAAATCGCCCGGTACTTTATTTAATGCGTAGAGCGCCGTCGCAATTTTTGTGATGCTTGCAGGATAGTGAGGCTGATGCATATTTTTTTCATAGAGAATCGCCCCTGTGCCGGCATTCATCAGTATGGCAGACTCCGCATTTACGGAAAGAGACAATTTCGTTGGTTCTCCGGGCAGTGTCTGCACTGCTACAGTAAAAAAAACGAGAAAAGATATCGCTAAATGCTTCATGATC
>JABDCW010000025.1 GCA_013287905.1 Chlamydiota bacterium
GCTATGTAGCTTGTATTAAAAAAAATGCTAAAGTCGAGATTGCATATTTGATGTTGAGAGAAGAGGGAATCGAGTTTCATGCAACTTGTCCTTTTTCTTTATTATCGCTTATCACTAAATTTGATAGTGTTTTCAAAGAAAATCATCAAGTTTATGTATTTCTATTGCATCAGCTTAGCCAAGGAAGATAAAATGCAACCAGCCCAAGGAGGATAAAATGCAGCCTGCTTATGTTTTCAGCCTGGCAAATGAATATCAAAATGAACGCTACTATACCTTTATCCCTGTCTGTTCACAAAAAGAGTTCGCCACCTGGGAAAATAATCAGGTAGTGATTCCTGCTATTAAGGCAGGTTTATTATTTACAGATATTTTTAAACCAGAAATAGGGAAACCTGTAAAATGGCACCGTGGGGATAGTTCTTTTGTTTCTCTCAAAGAAATGAAGCAATTAAAGCCTATAGGAAAATTTAATATACAGGGTTTTTTTAACGTAAATTACACCACTTATCTGAGAACTAAAGATACTCTTGCATCACGGGAGGAATTAAAAAATTTAAAATTAGATACAGACACCACCTTTCAGCCATTAAGTGAGCAGGAACAAGCGATGTCTGGCTGGGACTTAATTCAGTCTGAATATCATGCGTATCACAGAAAAAATGTGTATGTTGTACTTAACATTGAACAAGGCCCGGATCCCTTGAAAGAAAGTTCTTTTTGTTCACTTGGTTAAATCTCCCCAAGCAAAGAACTTTCACGGCAAAGGCTTTCATTTAAAACGAAAGAACGATAAAACGATAGGAACGATAAAATATAACTAATCATTAAAAAGCAAAAACGATTTGCAAAAAGGTTGACATTGTAGTACAATGAATCTATGAGAAGAACCTGTATCAATTCACCAGTATTTACCCGAATTTATGATCAATTAGTCCGGGAGAATAAGCTTTCTGAACAGGATTTTATAGAATTTGAACAAGAATTGCTTAAAAATACTTGGAAAGGGACTGTGATTCCTGGATTAGGCGGGTTAAGAAAAGCTAGAATCAAATCTACGACAAAGGGGAAGAGCGGGGGATTTAGGATTGATTATTTAGACTTTCCCGATTATGAAGTTTTGTACTACATAGTGATTTATCCAAAAAACGTAAAGGAAGACCTCAATCCAGAAAAAAGAAAATTGTGCTTAACATGGTTAGAGAAATAAAAAAAGAGGTTAGCAATGAACGAAATGTTTGAACTATTAAAAGAGGGGTTAGAAGGCATTCTTCAACATCAAAAAGGAAAGAAAAAACTGAAAAAACGGGTAGTTGAAGTGCCGGAGCCGGCAGCTCAATATGACGCTGAAGATGTAAAGAGAATTAGAAAGTCTTTACACTATTCTCAGGATTATTTTGCTTTATTTTTGAATATGAGCAAAAAAACCATTCAGGCATGGGAATCAGGGAGAAGGAATCCTAATCATGCCGCCTTACGTTTGCTTGAAATTATCGATAAAGGGTACTACCGTCCACATGACATCGTCTCCCGGAGGAAAAGAACTCGAAGACAGTCTATTGGCAGCTTAGGGGCATGTCCTAAGCATTAGTTAGATTTTTCCGTTAAACACCCTAAGTTGTATCATATACCTCGATTCCATTACAAATTATTTCACTTGAATCTTAATGTTATTTGCTTCATAACTTACTGTCAGTCTGTTTACGTTCCAGAGTTGACATGCAAGAATCTTATTTCAAGACGCCATCGCCATCTTTACATGACCTCTCTCCTATGGCCAGGGCCTGGTCTATTTACCCATGTTTGTTGTATGGACTGAGTGCCCTTTTCGGCGCTGCACTGGCTCTCCAATTGATCCATCCGGCCTTTGCCATTGTTTTCTTTCTTTTTGTTTTCTTTCCCTTACGCGATGTACAAAGGATTTGGCCCAGACTACTCTTGGCCTTGTGCGTTGGGTGTGCCGCATATTACTGGACTTATGCGCGCTTTGATTTTCCTGTTGCTATCCCTGAAAAGGGGATTGAAGGGGTGGCTGAGATAGAGCTGTCTTCTGTGTCGCTGTCAAAGACACATTTTGGTTCTGCCTGGGGCTACCAGGCCACGATGCATACATTTGTTGATCGGGAGGGGCGCCTGATCGCGAGAAATGTGCCGGTCCATATGATGATCCCGGTCGATAAAATGCCCGTTCGTCCCGATGCCTCTAAGCGATATCTTGTGCCGTCAAGACTTAAAAATGGGAAGAGTGGACATTTTTATAGGTTAGTGCCCGTGGTACCTTTTCAATGGAAAGCTATTGGAACAAGCTGGAATCTGACAGACGTGCGCATGCAGGCAAAGTCATTCATTCAAAATTATATCGTGCAATCGACCGGTAACAGTCATGTTGCTGCGTTTTTGTCGGGAATTGCCACGGGGAAATTCAATGATCTGGAGCTTTCGGTGGAACTTGGGCGTTTTGGCCTTTTACATATCATGGCAATTTCCGGCCTTCATTTTTCCATTCTGGCTTTATTCATCAGTTTTGGCTTCAGGACGATACTTCCGTTCCGTATTGCTATTGTCGCTACTTTAATTCTATTATCTTGCTACTTTCTTTTTCTTGGAAACACTCCTTCCGTCTTGCGTTCATGGATTAGTCTGATGATTGCTTTTTGTGCTGTTTTGTTTGGAAAAAGAAAGTTTGCATTAAATTCTTTAGGAGCAGGATTGCTATGGATCGCTATAGCAGATCCTCTCTTGATCGAACAGCTCAGTTTTCAATTTAGCTTTGCCGTGACAGCGGCCATTTTAATTTGGTATTCGCCGTGCGATCAGTTGCTGCAGGCCGCTTTTCCAAAACGGAGAGTGGCTGAGGTTATCGAACTCGATTCCCTCTCTCAACATACCTTGTGCCTGCTTTCTTTTTTTCGTCAAAGCATTTCGCTTTCCTTGGCCGTTAATCTCGTGGCTCTTCCTTTGACTCTTTTCTATTTTCAAAAATTTCCTGCTTTAGGTTTGTTGTACAATTTATTTTTTCCCTTTATGGCAGGGTTATCCATCCTGTTATTGTTTTTATCTCTCCTCACTATGTGTATTCCCTGGATCAGCAGCATATTATTTGGCTTTAATGAAACATATACCGGGTGGTTGTTGAACTTTGCCTTTCGTTTGCCAAAAATGTTCGATTATCATCTCCATGTGAAGGAATTTTCTGCAAATTACTTGATCGGATATTTGTTTATCATCTATGCCGTAGGGATTGTTTTACATGAGAGGTTTAAAAAGGATGAGGTCGCAGTTATCTTGTAACTTTAAGTTGCGATCCTCGATATTCTACTTGACATGCGCACTTTATTGGCCTGAATGTGGCCGTAGATGGAAAAGGAAATGCTGTCGCCATTTGGGGAAAAGATACAATAGCAATCGAGGCACCATCTAAAGACACACGCTATCAAACTTCCTATTTGTCTTATGGCGGCTCCTGGACACCCCTGGCTGATATGACTCCCGGCGATGATATTGGCTTTAGTCCGGATATAGCCTTCGATGGATCCGGCAAGGCAATTGCTGTTTGGAACACCTCTACGGCTATCCAAGCCGCAATGCTTCCTCCCGGCGGCACCTGGTCAGCTCCTGCAAATATTGCGACTTCACAAGCAGACTATGGTTTAGGAACCATTCCAAAAATTTCAGTCGATGCGACCGGGTATGCCGTTGTGAATTGGGTGACCGAATCTGGCAGTTTTCAAGTCGTCACATGGACCCCTGATACCCCAGCTGGCAAATAGTTCTTTCAAAATAACCAGATGCGGTCAGCATCTGGTTATTCTTAAGGCTTTGGGCCTTGTTGCATAAATGCTTTATTAACCTAAGTTATTTAAAGTCAATTATCTACCACAGAGATCACAGAGAACACGGAGGGGGGAGTAGAAAATTAGAATGTGGTTTAAACAGCGGTAAGGGGACATGTCTATTTTTTATCTACTCTCTGTGTTTTCTGTGATCTCTGTGGTAGTTAATTTATTATCAAAGACTTGTATTTATTTGGAATTATGCAATAAGGCCAAGGCCTCGACAAAAAGTCTTTGCATTTAATAAATAATTTTATTAAAATGGCATTTTATTAAAAATGGTACACTGTTTTTTTGTATAATAATGTTTTTGAGGTAATTAATGGATTATAGGATAGAAACAAAATTAAGTGTAAAAGAGCTTTGCCTTTTGCCTCTATTTACCCCTTATTCCATTCGCCATCTTAAGAAATCTGGATGGGGCAATAAATTCATCGGCGCGATAGAACTGTTTCCCGTCATCTCTTTGATTGCTACTGTTGTGGAAAGGTGTGTGCAGGCGTGTTTTAAAAAACCTCCTGTAAACACAACTCCTCAAAAGACACATCAAAGATATAAGGCGCCTGCTCACTTCGATGCAACAGAGCGTGTTGCAGTTGTAGCGAACAAGAAAATTTTTATGAAACATTTGACAGGGGATGGGCACCCGGAGGCTCCGGCACGGGTAGAAGCGATTGAAAATGCCCTGACTCTAGCCGGTTTAATGAAAAGTACAAATACACTGGAGCCCCGCCCGGCAACTTCTGAAGAAATTGCCCTTTGTCATCGTTCTTTTTACCGGGAAGAAGTGCAAACGCAGGTCAATGCCCTAAAGAAAGGGGATGAGAAGAGGTCTGTCCCCTTCAAAAAGACAGAACAATGTCAGACTCCCTATGTTGGCAGCGATTTTAACATAAGCTCCGAAACACTGAATACCTCGCTTTATGCAGCAGGAGCGCCCTTAACGGCAATAGAACATATTTTGGACGAATCAAACAGCACAACGAGGGCCTTTTGCATCGTGCGACCGCCAGGACATCATGCCCACCAGAATACGGGATCCGGATTTTGCGTGTTTAATAATGTGGCCATAGCAGCTAAGTTCCTGACCCGACAGTTAAAATTCGAGCGTGTGCTTATTGTGGATTGGGATGCGCATCATGGAGAAGGGACGCAGGAGATGACTGAAACCGATGATAAAATTTACTATTTCAGTACTCACAGAGATACTGCGGAAGGATTTTATCCCGGTTCACATTGGGGAAAAGCTGACGAAACTGGCAAGTGCAGACAACGAAATGTCATGAATTGTCCCGTGTCTGGTTCTAAAGAAAAATGCAGAAGACAAATCCTCGAAGCTTTTCGCCAAAAGCTTGTTCCTGCGATGGAGCAGTATAAACCCGATTTTGTGCTGATTTCCTGTGGTTTTGACGCCCATGAAAATGATAGCCTTGTAGGTCTTGGATTAAAAGATGAAGATTACCGGGAAATGACCAAGATTTGCGTACAGATCGCAGAAAAGCATGCCAAAGGCAGAGTTGTATCTGTTCTCGAAGGGGGCTATAATCTCGACGCCATTTCAGGTGCTGCAAAAGTCCACGTTGAGGAATTGGGTAAAATATACACAAGATAATTCAAGTTTTGGGCAAACTGGATAGAAATGATTCTTTTAGCTTCTGCCATTTCAACGATTATAACGATGTAACGATATGAACGATAGGACAAGTCAAGCTTCCTCTTCTTCTTTTATCGTTCGTATCGTTACATCGTTATAATCGTTGAGATTCATTAAATTTTCCATTCCTCACAATAATAATCACTGTATGTTGGTCAAGTGTTCTCTCTTTATCACTAAGAAAATTGAAAATCGAAACGTTGAATCACGTTCTGTAGATATACCGAACGTGATTCAAAAATTGGTTTTTGACGGTGTCGGCTTTGCATCAAAATTTTTGTCTTCACTCGTGCCTTGGCCATTGGCAATGGTCCCTCGCTCCAGACGAAAAATTTTGAGCAGCCTCCTTGTCAAAATCCCAACTTTTGAACCACTTTCGGTATATCTTTTAATTATTTTTTTAAAATTAAATTTATTGACATTTATATATTAAATTTGATATAATTATTCTATAATAATATAAAGTGGAGGTGTTTTATGGGTTTTGATTATACAACAGTTAGTGATCAGTCTTTTAGTTCAGCTCTGGATGTTCTTAACTTGTTATCCGCGCAGGAAAATAAAAAAAACCAAAATCATTTTCCAGGAGAGGGGCGGCAATCTCCCATTCAATCAGCCCTCAACATATTAAATAAAGCGGCGATAGAAGGATCAGAGAAGCAAAAACAAACCCTTTCTACTCCCTTGATCAAAAAACAAATCAAAGACCTAAACCGCCTGTTAAAAAATCGGTCAGCCTTTGCCGAGAAGGTAAAGGCTTTAGGATTTGAAGAGCAGGATGCTGCATCTGTAAAGGGCTATCAGATCGGCCTGCCTCAAACTAAATATGAAAGAATGCTGGAAGCAGCTACAGTGGTTCCCCGTGTGGCATACGTGGTGCTTGCCACGCTTGTGACTTTATTGTTTGCAGGTATCATTGCATTGCCGCTCGACCAATGTTGCGATTTAAACCCAAAATCATCAAAACCACCTGCTGCTGCAGACACTAAAGACGAGAAACCAACTCAAGGGCCTTATCAAGGTTTTGAAATTGCCGGCGCTGTGTGTTTCAATTCTCCTTTACGAGGCACTCCAGTTTTAGATAAGGTTTTCAAGAAAGAAAAGATGGATAAAAGGTATGATGAGATGACCGTTGGCAACGAGTGGCGGCATAAGCTTTATACAGATTCGAGCCAAGCAGAAAAAAATGGCGATCTTAATGTGTACACGTATGGAAGCTCGCTTGATCCCGCATGCCATGGCAATTGCCATTTGTTAACTGAAAACCCGACGAGGACTAAAACTGTCAAAACTGAAGGGCATCATGACACGATGATCTCTATTTCCGCTATGCGATTTTTGAGAAAGGCGCTGAAAGAGATCGATCCGACGGGCAAGGTTCCTGTCATACAATTGCATGGATCGGGGGCGGGGAAATACCAGTTTGCCCTATTCCGTCTTGTCTCCGGGCGCAAACGGACCTTTGCGGTTGATTACGCCGAGAGCAAGTTTTCAAATCATCCGAAAACCTCAATTGCCGAGTATGCGCAAAATGATAAGATCCAAGCCTTGTTTAAACAGGTCTACGAGGTGACAGGACAGAAGAAAGCGATTTTGGTCGGCCATTCGATGGGTGGTCTTGTTTCCCTGGAAATTGCCAGAAACATAAGAAATGGAAAAAAATAGCCTTTTATTAAGGTATTGTGATAGAATCTCTTCTGGTGAGTTCCGTTCGATAATTTCAATCCATTAATCAAAAAAATTTTCATGAATACTGTCATCAAATTAGACCAGTTGTCAAAAAAATTTATTGCCAGAGAAACCTTTCCAGGTATCCTCGGCTCTATTAAAGGGCTGTTTTTCGGCAATAGTCATGAAGTAAAAGCGATCCATGATTTAACCTTTGAAATTAAAGCAGGCGAAAGGATTGCATTTATTGGGCCAAATGGGGCCGGAAAATCGACGACGATCAAAATGTTGACCGGTATCTTGCACCCCTCGTCCGGCACTATTGAGGTCCTTGGGTTGACGCCGTGGAAAGATAGGCATGCTCTCGGGTATAAAATCGGAACGGTTTTTGGCCAAAGGACGCAGCTTTGGTATCACTTGCCCCCCTCCGATACGTTCGATCTGCTTGCTAAAATTTACGAAATTGACCAGGCAGCTTATCAAATCCGATTAAAAGAACTCGTAGAACTTTTTGAGATCAGACATCTGCTCGGTAAAGCTGTCCGTCAGCTTTCTTTAGGGGAGAGGATGAGGTGCGAGATTGTGGCAAGCTTGCTTCATAAGCCAAAAATCCTTTTTCTGGATGAGCCTACGATTGGTTTGGATATCAATGCAAAACTCATGATACGCGGCCTTTTGAACAAACTGTCCAAAGATCATGGAACGACATTGTTTTTGACCTCTCATGACACTGCGGATATCGAACAGGTATGCGACCGTGTGATCGTGTTGGACAAAGGAGCTTTGATTACCGACAGCTCTCTCAAAGATCTCAAAAAAATGTACATGAAAAAAAAGATCATGAAACTGATCACCGAGGAAGAACAACTTAACGTGCAAATTCCGGGGGTCAGGATCATCGAAAATGCCCAGCATCATTTTACCTGTGAAGTTGATGTGGAAATATGCCCGATCGACCGGGTAATCCAGGAGGCGCTCAAGCTTACCGCTTTGAAGGACATCACGATCGAGGACCCCTCCATGGAAGAGGTCATACGTATTTTATACGGGACAAAGCCTCATCATGTTTAATGTAAGAAAGTATTATGCCATTTTTGGACTGTCATTTCACCATTCGCTGAAAAATTACAAGGCCTTGATAGGTTTGAGTGTCTTTTTGATCACATGTCTGATCATTTTCGCCCATCTTTGGAAAATAGCGGCCGCAAAGACAGGCGTCGTCAATTTAAATCCGGAACAGCTGCTTTGGTATATCGCATTTAACGAGTGGGTGCTGATTTCCATCCCGGAAACACAAGAAGAGGTGGAAGAAGATTTACGCAGCGGGAGATTAGCCTATCTTCTTCCCCGGCCCGTTTCCTACCTGGGGGCCACTTTAGCGGAAGGCTTAGGCACTCTTTGCGTCAATCTGCTCGTGTTAGGAGCTGTGACTTTTTCTTTTACCTGGTGGCAGGTCGGCAGCTTGCCTTTTCCACCATTAGGGTTGATTATTGTTGCTGTACTTGGATTGTTAGCCGGTTTGCTTGCGCTGATTTTTCAAATGTTGATCGGAATATCGGCTTTTTGGTTGCAGGAGGTCAGTCCCTTTTACTGGATATGGGAAAAACTCTTATTTATGTTCGGCGGGCTGATGCTGCCTCTGACCGTATATCCGCAGTGGATGCAAACAGTGGCTTATTTTACTCCTTTTCCTGCAATTTTAGGCGAACGAAGCGCTCTTGCCCTCGATTTTAATCCATTTGCTGTTGCGGGATTGTTTGGATCGTTGATCGGATGGGGGATATTAGGTGTGATTTGCCTCTCTGTTCTTTACCGCAAGGGATTACGGATCTTAAATATAGAGGGCGGGTAATGAAAACATTCATCTTTTTTATCCATCTTTTAAAGACAGGGATGAAAGCCTCCATTAGTAAAAGAGGGGCCTTCCTCATTGAAACAGCACTGATGATTGCAACCAACCTGATTTTTTTTGCTACCTGGTGGATTTTTTTTCGCCAATTCAATGACGTTGCCGGTTGGAACTTCACTGATTTAATGACGATCATGGTTGTAGGTACCGGAGGGTATGGATTGATGCAAGTGTGCTTTGGAGGCGTCAGGAATTTATCAAAGATCATTATCAGCGGAGATCTTGACCCTTTTATGACCCAGCCAAAAAATTTACTTTTGCATATTGCAGGGTCGAAATCCCATTCCAAGGGATGGGGCCATTTGATGACGGCATTTATTTTACTTTTCTTTGGAAAGATTGCTTCGCTATATACCTTTCCCTTAATTATCCTGTGCATTATCAGCAGCTGTCTCGTTTTTACATCGGTCAATGTGGCCGCCCATTGCCTTCCCTTCTGGATGGGGCCGGTCGAAAGCTTATCGAAAAAATACTGCGACGCCCTTTTTCTCTTCGCTCTTTATCCGACAAATATTTATTCGGGCTTGCTTCAGGTGGTGATGTTCACGTTAATTCCAGCCGGTGTGATCAGCTATCTTCCGGTCGAACTGGTCCGAGATTTTTCCTGGGTTCAATTTTTTACTCTGATCCTCAGCACGATCGTATTTGTCGGGGTCGCATTTTTCATCTTTTATTCGGGACTGAAGCGGTATGAATCGGGAAATAAATTCGGGATGAGAGTATAACCCAGGTGACTTGACATTAAAACAAATATTTTAACCACAGAGGGCACAGAGAACGCAGAGTTTTCAGTAATTCCCGTTGAAGCGTAAATTTAACAGGATGAGCAGGATATGCAGGATAATAAATATAAAATTTATATTTTTCAGTAGCCAACAAGTAAATCCACTTTATCCTGCCTACCCTGCTCATCCTGTTATTTTCCAGTGTGAATCCTCTGCAGAGTTTTCATTTTAATGCATTGGCACAAAAAAAGACTTTTTGCTTCACTCTGTGTTTTCTGTGCTCTCTGTGGTTAAAATATTTGTTTTAATGATTAGTCGCCTGGGTGTAAACCAATGATTCCTTGCAAAAATTGCACTCGCTGAAATAAACTGATGAAGTATTCAAGTTATTAAACGGAAAAATTATTCGATCATGTCATCTTCAACCTACCAGGTGATTGCACGCAAATACCGCCCTAAATCGTTCGAAGAGGTTTTGGGGCAGGAGGCGATCGTCACCACATTAAAAAACGCGATCAAATATCAGCGGCTGGCCCACGCCTATCTATTTTGCGGATCGAGGGGGACGGGGAAAACGACCCTTGCCCGCGTCTTTGCCAAAGCCTTGAACTGCCAATCCCCCACCCCTTCAGGGGAGCCGTGCAGCCTTTGCTCTTCCTGTAAAGAAATTGCATCGGGCAGTTCATTAGATGTGCTCGAAATCGATGGAGCGTCAAATCGGGGGATCGACGACATTCGCCAAATTAATGATACTGTAGGGTATTCTTCCTCTTACGGCAAGTACAAGATCTACATCATCGATGAAGTGCATATGCTGACCAAAGAGGCTTTTAATGCCCTCTTAAAGACGTTGGAGGAACCTCCGAAAAAAGTATTGTTTTTGTTTGCCACCACAGAACCTCACAAGGTCCTCCCAACCATACTCAGCCGATGCCAGCGTTTTAATCTCAACCGGATCCCAAAGGAAAAGATTATTGAAAAATTGCGGTATATCGCAGAGGAACTAAAGGTCGATGTAGAACAAGATGCTCTGCAACTTTTAGCCGAACGTGCGGATGGGGGCTTGCGCGATGCAGAATCGCTGTTTGATCAGATCATCGCCTTCCATGAAAATAAGATCACGGCAGCAATGGTTGCCGATGTATTAGGGGTCATGCCCAAAAGCATTTTCTTTGCCTTTGACCAGGCGGGAAAGGAAGGGCGCCTTTCAGCAGTGTTTGAAATGACTCAACAATTATTTGCCGAAGGCAAAGACATGATTTATTTTGCCGAAAGCCTGACCGACCATTTTCGAACCCTGGTTCTGGTGAAGATATCCGGTGTCAATGCCCCTTTTTTGAATCTTTTAGAATCAGATAAGATAAAATATGAAGCTTCCGCAAAGCTGTATTCCCACGAACAGTGCATAACGATCCTCGAGTACTTGGCAGACGCGCAAATAAAGATCCGCTCCCAGGTTTCCCCGCGGATTTTTGTGGAGACAATTTTATTGCACATCATGCGTACACACCAAAGGCTGCCGGTTGAATTTCTGGTGCGCCGGCTGGCGGAATTGGAACAGGCCGTTAAAGCATCTCCTCAAGCTGTCATTCCCGTGGAAGAAACGAACGCACCTCAGAATAAAAAGGAATTAGCGGCAACTTTTGTCTCTCAAGAGCAGTCAAGGGATTTACCAAGGGATTTACCAGGGGATTTACCAAGGGACCTTCTAAAAGATTCAGGTATCAAAGATAAGCCAGATCCCGTTCAACAGCGCAGTCCGGCCGTGGCAGAGGCGCCGGACAGGACGGCCTGTCAGGCTCCGGTTATTCCACAGCAGAAGGGAATCCAAGTTGAGCAAAAACCGCAAACTGTGCAGCAACTGACGCCCCAAAAGCAAAGCAGGTACGATACGGTCATGCAGTTTGCCGCCGTCGAATTAAAAGGAAAACTCCAAAAAAAATCATAAGAGGAATCAATGGGTACAGGATTTGCAAAGAAAAAAAAGCAGGCCAAGCTTTTACAGGAACAATTGGGCCAGATGAAAAATCAGATGCAAAGCAGTGAAGTGACCGGATCTGCAGGGAATGGACTAGTTACTTTGACCCTGACTGGCGAGTATCATTTAAAAAGCCTGATCATAAAACCTGAATGTGTCGATCCGGAAGATATCGAAGGATTGCAGGATCTGATTAAAGCAGCTTATAAAGACGCCTTAAGTAAATTAGAAGCGCAGTCCCCTCAAATGCCCAAAGGTTTGGCCGATCATTTCGGCGGTATGTTTGGGTAAAGAGCAAGATTTTCTAAATTCAGGAATTTAAGCGAGTAGTATTGACTTTACTCAATGTATTGAGTAAAATTACTCAAAACACTGAGTAAAATTTTTCAACACATTTAGGCAAATTGATGATGAAAAAAAGAAAATCCTATGAAATGCTCTTAAAAAGGCTCCAGGAGCCTCGACGTTTTATTCAGTCTCTTATTGGTCCCCGTCAGGTTGGGAAAACAACTCTGGCTAATCAAGTAGCGGGTGAGCTTACATCCTCAAGCCGTTATGTCACGGCAGATCTGGCCTCTCTTCAGGACATTTCCTGGTTGCGACAGCAGTGGGATATTGCACGTGAATTAGCTAAATCTGAAGGAAAAGCCCTTTTAATCATCGATGAAATTCAAAAGATTCCTCATTGGTCGGATATGGTTAAATTGCTTTGGGATCAAGATACTGCATCAGGAATTGATCTTTCTGTATTAATTCTGGGATCTTCCCCTTGGTTAATGCAAAAGGGTTTAACAGAAAGCTTGGCAGGAAGATTTGAAATTATTCCCATTACTCATTGGTCATTTAAAGAGATGCATGAAATCTTTGGGTGGTCTTTGGAACGTTATCTTTATTTCGGTGGATATCCTGGAGCTGCTCCTCTTGCTGACGAAGAAGACCCAACGCGATGGATTAACTACATTAACGATTCTATCGTTGAAACAACGATTTCCAGAGATATTTTATTGATGAATCAGGTGAATAAACCAGCCTTGCTAAGGAGACTTTTTCAATTAGGATGTATTTACTCAGGTCAAATCCTTTCGTATAATAAAATGCTGGGAGAGTTGCAAGATGCGGGAAATTCGACCACTTTAGCGCATTATGTAGACTTGCTGGCAGGTGCAGGCTTACTTACCGGATTACAAAAATTCGCAAATCAAAGTGTAAGACGTAAGGGATCCAGCCCTAAATTTGCCGTGTATAATACCGCATTGTTGAGCGCACAATCGGGGAAAAGTTTTTTCGAAGCAATGACTGATAGGGTCTTTTTAGGCCGATTGATCGAATCAGCTGTGGGAGCGCATTTGCTCAATAGCATTCGAGGAACAAGAATAGAACTTTTTTATTGGAGAGAAGGCGATAAAGAAGTCGATTTTGTGCTTCAATTAGGGGATAAGCTCATTGCTATAGAAGTCAAAGGTAATCAAGAATCTATTCATCATTCCGGGATAGATTCTTTTGTAAAGCAATTTAAGCCAGATAGAATTTTGTTAGTCGGAGATCAGGGAATTCCATTAAAGACATTTTTATCAACGGCTCCAAATGCCCTTTTCGATTGAGAAAAAGTAAACGCCCTAAGCATTCATTCCTAAAAACAATGTACGTGTAATAGAATTTGTCAGCACTTCGGGACCAAAGAACTGGATGGGACCGGGATAGAGGTAATCATCAGCCAAAAGCCACTCTTCGCGCAAAGCTTCAAATTCGGCGAAGGTAGCCCCTTTCAAATCGACAAGAGCTTTTTCTATGACCGGTTTGTAGCTGCCATTGCGGTATTCCAGCTTTAGCATGCTCGTTAAGGGGATGCCGCAAGGCTCCCAAGTTTCGACCGGTTTAGCGAGGTTTTTTATGCAGCTGATGTAGCCGCTCACTCCGGATTGGAGGAGAACAGCTGCGGTGTTTCCAAGCGCATAGCAATATTGACTGTCAAAAAGGGAGGGGAGCCCCGATCTGCCCTCATAGCCGCAAAAGAAGGGTTGCGGGGAAAATTTTGAAAATTTGCGCGAGGCCAGCTCTTTTTCCACCATCTCGATCAGCAAACGCTCGGTTTCAATTTTAGAGACCTGCAGGTTTCCATGGGGATCGCGAATGAGCAAGAGCTGCTTTTGGATTTTTTCCGGCAATGACTTGAAACAGCGCTTCGATTCCTGGGTTAGCTTTTGTTCGATCTGTTCGAGCAGCACTTGTTCGGCATAGCACTGGTTTAATTCGCGGATCAGCTGGTTCATTTCAGGAATAAATTCAATCAGCCCTTCGGGGATGAGGACCACGCCGTAATTTTTCCCTTTCGCAGACCGCTGAATGATCATATCGCAAATCGAATCGACGATCTGTTGAAGAGATAATTGCTTCGCTTCCACCTCTTCGCTGATCAGCGCCATGTTCACATGAGTTTGCAGGGCGCACTCCAATACCAGATGGGAGGCAGAGCGACCCATGAGTTTGACGAAAAAATAACATTTCTTTGCCGAAAGAGCGTCTCTTGCAAGATTGCCAATGATCTCGCAGTACACTTTGGCAGCAGTGTCAAATCCGAATGAAATTTCAATATCTCCGTTTTTCAGGTCCCCGTCGATGGTTTTCGGAACACCGATGACCGAGGTTGGACACTTATGTTTTTTAAAATATTCCGATAAAATGGCGGCGTTCGTGTTTGAATCGTCGCCGCCGATAATGACAAGCCCATCGAGATGAAGGACGTTCATTGTCTGCTCTGCAAGTTGCAATTGCTCATTCGTCGCTATTTTATCGCGTCCAGAACCAATCAGATCAAACCCCCCCTGGTTGCGGTAGGGTTTTATACTATCATTCGTGATTTCCACATACGATTGATTCAAAATGCCAACCGGACCATCGCAAAATCCAAAAAGAGCGCTATGGGGATGGAGGCTTTTTAATGCACTCAGCAGTCCCCAGATGACATTATGCCCGCCTGAAGCTTGACCGCCGGAGAAGACGACCCCGATGCGCAAAGGCCGGTGTGTCTGGCCTTCTTTTTTAATGAATGCGAGGGGTGGCAATTGCGAGGTAAAGGGAAAAAGTTCTGTAATTTCGGGCCGCTTAGTCTTTGAAGGTTGGCCATCCGGAACCGCTGTGATCAAATGGGGATCTTGCAGAATTTTGGGTACGGCGGGAATGTGGTTCAATCGTTCCCACTGCAATAGACTATATTTGTTCATTAGACCTCTTGCATAATTTATAATCGGTTAAATTCGGGATTATTTTTCCGTTGGCCAAAGCGTTTGTCTTCGGATCATATTGTCTTAATATTATCCGAAGACAAACGCTTTGGCCAGCGAAAAAAGAACTCGAATTTAACTCAATTCTAAATTACGTAAGAGGTCTATTACCTAATGTGTTGACAAACCATTGACATGTCTCATTTATCGCCACAGATTGTTCCGACATATCAGAAAAATCGTGATCGGCATTGGGCAGCCGGATAAAGCGCGTTTTTTCCAAAACATTTTCCCGGAATTTTTCATATTTTTTGGCATGTTCGATCAATACCACTTCATCATTTTCTCCATGGATATGAAGCATCGGAACATGTTGCAGAGATGATAACTCTTCCTTAATTTTCATCGAAAATAATTGTTTAAAAAATTCATCCCCCGGCAATTGTCCATTGATGCGCATAGCCGTATTTTTCATTTCCTCGGTAACATTTGGGCTCTGCAGCCGTTTCCATTGGTTTATCCATTGTTCCCCATCGGACAAGGGGGCCCACGTGACTATGCTTTTGATTTTTTTAAAACGGCTTGCGGCTAAAATGGCAACGCTTCCTCCGATCGATCTTCCAAAAACTCCAAGCTTCGAAGTATCGACATAAGGGGATTGTTCTAAAAATGCTAAAGCGGTGAGGGCATCGCTCACCTCCCCTTCGATGGTCATATCAGAAAAATCTCCCTCGCTGTCGCCGGAACCGCGAAAGTCAAACCGTAAGGAAATAATTCCGTGTTTAGCAAGCATTTCTGCTAAAAGGACATAGACGCGGAACTTTCCGGTTTTATCCCCGGCAAGTCCATGGCACATAATCACAGCCGGGGATTTTTTTTTATTTATTGGACGATGCATGACGGCAAAAATTTTTTGCCCGCTATTGTGTAAGGTGAAACTTTCCCTTTCTTCGAATTTATTATTCATGAGCTTGGCTCCCCTTAAGTGGAATTACTCATTTAAAATATGCTGCAATGAAGGAAGTTTTTCAATTGTCGACCATTGTTCCATTCCATCTGTCCAGACAAAGACTGATCGATTAATTGCTCCATTTTTCCAAAGCTCTTTCAGGGCAGCAAAATCGATCGGGCCGACAACGGGTTGATTCACAATGGCATAAAACCATTGTTTTTCCTGTATGTTTTTATAGTCGGACGGCGAATCATCGGCAACTTGTAACCCTTCTTGTTGTATATCTTCCGGACTATTAAGCGGCGACAGGAGGAATAGGGTAATGAGCCCGAGTAAGCCAAAAACCATGCCGATAGCAAACCAGACATAAGGATCGCGTCCCCGTTTGACGGCAAAATAACTGCATAATAACCCGATGAGGAACAATAAGGATGTTATAAATATAGACATAGTCATTGCCATAAACCTGAACGTTTTAGTAAGATTCAAAATAACAGTCTTAAGACTCATGATATGAAAATGAAAAAGTCCTGTCAATAAGGAGTTTGCATATGGTTGGTGAAAAAAAAAATAGTGGGGAAGCGAAAAAAGTCGATACGAAGGAATTTGAACTGCCTGAAACCCTTTTTGTCCGGGATATCGAAAATCGTGTATTTCAGGGGATCATCCTGCAATGCTTGTCAAAGATCGATGGCATAGGACTGCCTGAAGGGAATTTCATCGATAATATTTTAGGCAGAAAAGCCCAGGACAATCTCAAAGGGATTACCATCGAACAAGATGAAAAAAAACACACGATCGGGATAAAACTGGAAGTCAGCATCTGCTACGGGTGTTCCATTCCCGATAAAGCAGAAGAAATACAAACACTATGCGCCGAAGAGATCACAAGATTGACAGGTCTTCATGTTTCTTTTGTCCATGTGATTTTCAAAAATGTCGTTTTACCGGATCAATTAAAGAAACGGCAGGGGAGACCGGTCGCAAGCCCGCCAATAGGTTCTGAAGAAAATATCGAAGACGAATATAACGATGAGTTTTAAGACAAATTTATGCGCCGATTGTTTTTTTCTCTAATTAATTTAGTGATTGCAATTTTTTTTATTTTCATCGGGCTCTTCAGCATATTCATCCCATGGTCGAATGCGGTCCAAATGGGGCTGATCGAATTTATTTTACATGATGCTCTCGTGATCTCCCTTTTTGGATTTACGTTCCTTGTCATTGCCTTTGCCATGATTGTCGATTTTGCCATTCATGCCAGGCGGAAGTACTATTATGTCAAATCGCAAAACGATGTCGTCGCTGTCGATGAAGCGATCATTCAAAACTATCTGTCCACCTACTGGAAAGAGATGTTTCCGGCTCACAACGTGGCATGCCAGTTAAAAATTAAGGATAACCATATTCACATCTATGCCGATCTGCCTCATCAGCCTGTCGATGTGCAGCCCATTATTATAGAACAGGTAAAAAGCGACCTGCAAAAACAATTTCGTTCCTCTCTCGGGCCAGAAGTCAGTTTTTCCCTTTCCGCAAGCTTTGCGCACGAGTAGGTTTTCGTGCCTAGCCCATCCTGCACCAACCGACAAGCAATTCAACGCAAAGGCGCAAAGGCGCAAAGACGCAGAGGAAACAAAAAAAAATAAATTACACATAGATAAACCAGAGAAGTTCATGGAGAATATTAAAGATTATAACAAGAAGAATAGATCGCTTTGGAGGGAGAGGGGTAGATCTTTAACTTTTCTCGGGCTTTATTAGAGTTAATTTTTTGAATTTCTCTGTGCCTCCGCGTCTTTGCGCCTCTGCGTTTATCTATATATTACACGACCCGCTCATGGCACTGAACGAATCCTTCAAATTAAAGAGGTCTCATGTATAAACCCCACATCGATTTAAGCCATGCTTATTGGAAAAAAATTGTGAAGCCGTGCGATCATGTGATCGATGCCACATGCGGCAATGGCCACGATACGTTATTTCTTGCAGAGCTTCTGTTCGGGGACAACTCTACAGGCCAGGAAAACCAAGGTTCGTTGATCGCCATCGATAAGCAGGCATCTGCCCTTGAAAGTTGTCAAAGAAGATTAAAAGGGGAATTACCCGAAGAAGTTTTGCAGAAAATCACCTATTACCAGCAATGCCATAGCATCTTTCCTGCGTCGATCGAAAAAGGTTCGGTTAAACTGATCGTTTATAATTTAGGGTATCTTCCCGGAAGCGACAAAACACTGACGACCTTAAGCGACTCCACGTGCCAAAGCATCACCAATGCTCTTCCTTTAATTTGCCAGGGAGGGTGCATCAGCATTACCTGCTATCCCGGAACTGCTGCCGGCAAGCTCGAAGAGGAGGCCGTGCTGACGCTTGCTTCGGGAATCCCTAAGCTGCAGTGGAGCTGCTGCCATCACCGCTGGCTCAACCGGGAGCATTCACCGAGCCTGTTGATTATTTCCCGTTTATCAGCTGAAATATAAAGTTAAATTTTTAAACTATTTGCATACTCATAGCTAATGAAAGTACATTCAGAGGTATCTATATAACCTTTTTCTTTATGAGATAAATCATAAAGATAGCGTGCACCATGTAAGGCATATAAACTGTAAATATATTCAATAGTTTCTTTTTCGGAATCATCAAACACAGAGAGATCTGGTTTTATTTTTGTATTATATTTGTTGCTTGCACGACTGTTTAACACACCGTTCTTTTCAAAACTATTGTAAATAATTTTATATTGATCCGGGCATGGGCCATATTTCAAGGGCACATATCTTGCCCCAGTGATGCTGTTTCCATATTTTTTGAAATGATAAAAATCGATGTAAAAATGGAGTTTATTAAGAAAAATGATTGATTCGCGTGTTTTTGCAACAAGATAAAGTGCAATTTGCTTAAAAAACTCAAGATTGAATTTTTTATTACCACTAAATATGTCAGGCTCTTGGCATTTCCAATAAACATTTAGATAATTAGTTTCTGCATATAATTCATCACATTTAAGCCTGATGTGATCATCCTGGCTGTTATCTTGGATAAAATATGTTTCCCAGCGTTTAATACTTGCTTCTCCTACATTGAGATATCTGGCAAATGCTGCTTGTGACAACCTTAAATCTTCACGATATTTGACTATTTGCGTAGATGTTAAGAGGGTATTCGATTCCCGATATCGGTCTGAAGCAGCACGACGCAAGACGTTCATTTGCTCAGAGTCCATCAGAGTTGACCCACAATTTTTGCATACGAAGCAAGGAACTTCTACTTCCAAAAGTTGATTTTTAATTTCGGGGGTAAACTTTCTCCTTTTGACTTCAAACTTTTCATGACTACATTTCAAACATTTCATAACTTTACCTACCTTGGTGGTTGTCTACTTCTGTGAAGAGATACGTAATAGAAAAAACCATCTTTAATGGCGAACTTAAAATACATCTTTTTCTTCAACTTTGTACTTTCCCATACAAAGGCATACAACTCACAATCTGCTATTAGGGGCTCTACTGATTTAAGGGGCGGATGTGCTCCTGCATATTCAGTATTTTTGATTTCCTCAAGAAGCTCCAGGATAAGCGGCCATAAATCTTTGGTATCGCCAATATTTAAGTCGAACAATTCACCAACGGCCTTTGCCTCATTTGCAAAAGACACATTGCGCTCGATCAGGGCTTTGCGCGCTTCCTTTAATCTCCGGTCAATTTCTCGTAAGCTTGGTCGTCGTCGACTTGACATTCAGTACTCGAATAAATGTGATTATAGCATCATATGATGCTAAATACAAGCATTTATTGCAAGTTTAAATTTTTAAGATATTTAGTGAACAAAAATAATACATAACATTTATTCTTATTTAGTAAGAGCATGCCTATGGGAGGGTGCATCAGCATTACCTGCTATCCCGGAACTGCTACCGGCAAGCTCGAAGAGGAGGCTGTGTTGGCACTTGCTTCGGTGACCAAAGAGTAATTCTGTATAAAAGATCAAAGAAGCCAATCTAGTTTTGAAACACAAAATTGCTTTAGTTGAGGGATATAATTGTCATATAGGTAAGGCGTTGCTATAGCCTCGATATGATTAAAATCCTCTCCCTCAGCGATAATGACACCTTCAAGCGATTTTCTAAGAATTTCACCATTATATCGAAACCTCCAAAATGCAGCTCCAGACCCACCACCAATACTTTTTTGGCTCGTGTTCGGGATCTTCCAATATTGAATATCCGTTTCTTTATCATGTTTAATAATCTCTCCGCCACCAAGACAGAGCGGAGTATTCATATAACCATCATCGCTAATTTCATCGTCATGACAAGCTCCACGGAAAAATGCTGAAAGGATTTTTTGATCTTCCTCGAAACCAAACTCAATGTTCGAGTCTAAATCGTAAAACAATGAGTTTTCAAGTAGTTCATGGGATGGAAACCGATTTAAACCTAATGCAATAAACGCGATATCAGGACGATATGCTTCGTTAGAATAAATGTGAAACCGATTTATTGGCGCAACGTGATGAATAAATTTAAATGTAACCGAACAAGCAACGCTTTCATTGTTTTGAAGTTTAGACAGCCCAATAAACTGCCCTTGACTATTCCTACCAAGTTTTAACCAACGCGCTACATGAGCCGCTGTTAGAATCCCATACACAATGCCGGCCTCTATTTTAAACCATACGAAAGTCCCCGATCCATTTGGAGGAGGTAATGGAATATTCGGATTTCCCCAACTATCCCCAATAGATACATGGTGAAGCAACACATGTTTGGACGCATCATCAATCATTTTATTAAAAGTTGTTGTAGTCATTATTCACTAGTATTTTAATCTTTACACAACTGTACTACAGAAATACTGTATTACAATGTCTTATGTGAGTCGATGGATGGCAAAGCAAAGGCAAGCAAGCACAATGGCTCCATAAGCAAAAGATTTCCAATCTATTCCTTGTGCTTTTTGCGCAGGGATATTCTTTGCTTCTTTTAGGCTCTCATTTATTTTTGCGATCGCTGCCTGCATACTTATTTCACTATCTTCACTATCTGCAAGTTTGAGGTACAGCATTTCAATTTTTGACTCGTGTTCTTCAACCATATCTATCAATCTAGAAAAATTTTTATTTGTTACTGTGTATTTAGGATTTTTTGGCTCTTCCTTTATTTGTTCGTTGCGTTGCTCTTTGTCATCGAAAATAGGCTTGCTAGGTTGAGGATTTTCCAGCCTTACCAATTGGTCTGCCAAATTTGGCTGTTTTGGGACATTTAGTAAAGCCGCAAAGTGCTCGGATGAGGAGAGTTTGGGGGGAGCTGAATTCTCACTCAAGAGGTTAGACAGGAAATCTTTTTCAGGCATTAGCAATCCTTTGTTATGTGTTTTACAGTATTACAGTCACATTTTTCATACAGATCTGAATTCATTTTTGATAATTTCTCTTCCGAACGGTTTCAAGTTAGAAAAAGTTACATACTCTTCGATATGGTTCCTTACAGCTTGATCTGAAATAAGAAGGACTCCTGCAATTTGTTGGAAAGACCATCCTCTATCATGGAGTAAAACCGCTTTGATCCTATCTCGAACTCTTCTATCTCGCTCTCTCTTAGGTTGCATTTTGAGTTCTGGTTGTTCTTTGATATCTAAGAAATTCATGTATTTACACTACAGTATGAAAGATTTATTGAAAATCAAAATGTGGATTCACGATGTGCATAAACTAAATAAGATAAATCGAGTATTATTTTTTATTTTTTAGTTGAGAATAACTCTTTGACTTTGAACAAAAGAGCTTGTATCCTGTCATGTCTTGGCTGAAGATGCAAGGCTAAGCTTAACACAATAACCACTCAGGAGGAGCAAATGCGATTTTTTCAATTAGGCCATGCATTGAGAATGATTGAAAGGCAGGTTCTTGCGCCGGAGGTGCATAGTCTCTACGAAAAGTATAAGAGTGCGACCGACATGCGAATCACAAAGAGTGTGGAAAACAAATTTGTGTATTCCCTCAACATGGAGGCTGCATCTCCTAGTGCTTCGCGTGACTTGAAAATAGAGGCAGCGCGTTTGGCTCCCCGCTTGCAAAAGGTGAAGGAATTTCAGGATCCTGCATGGAATGTACTCACTTTGTTCGTTACCAATGTTCTTCTATTTGATCCGGGGGTTAGTGTGACTTTGCAAAGCGTTAGCGGGTCAAAATGTCTCTTGAGAACAACGCGCAACGCCCAACAAATCAAATGTACGACACAAGCGGGCGTGGAATGGCATCATTGTCCGGACAGGCCCGAACCCTGGATGGCAGGGTAAGCTGCCATTAAACAAAAGAGTTAAACAAAAAAGCCTGGTCGTTTTTCGCAAGGTCTGTTAAAATAACTATTTGCAGATTTTTAACAAATAAAAATGAATAGAGGTGATTATGGGAACATTAGTAGGCAAGCACGCTCCAGATTTTAAAGCTAAGGCTGTAGTGGGCGGACGGATCGTCAATGATTTTTCATTGACGCAATTTCGGGGCAAATATGTCGTTTTCTTTTTTTATCCGCTCGATTTTACTTTTGTATGCCCGACGGAATTGCATGCTTTCCAGGACATGTTGGAGGAATTTGAAAAGCGCAATGCAGAGGTAATTGGTTGTTCTGTTGACAGCTGCTATTCTCACTTGGCCTGGCTAAACACACCTCGCAGCAAGGGGGGCGTTCAAGGTGTTGAATACCCGTTAGTCTCTGATCTCACCCGCCGCATTTCTGCGGATTATGATGTGCTGATTCCCCAGGAAGGGATTGCCTACCGCGGGTTATTTCTCATCGATAAAGAGGGCCAGGTACGCCATCAGGTCATTAATGATCTTCCGCTGGGACGTTCTGTCGAGGAAGCTTTGCGCATTTTGGATGCGTTAATTTATTTTGAGAAAAACGGGGAAGTCTGCCCGGCAAACTGGAAAAACGGCAAAAAGAGCATGAAACCTACTCAAGAGGGCTTAGAGAAGTATTACGCAGCTAATTAAAAAGAGGCAAAAGGACATTAGGAGGCAATTGTTAAGTCCGGCTCAAGCGCTTTGCGGCAAGCAAGATTAAGATCATGATCAAGATCGAGATTAAGAACATTCCTAATCTCGATCTTGATCATGATCTTAATCTTGTTTGCCAGAGGCTATCTTGTTAAATTATTTCTGCAATTGCCTCTTATTGTCCTTATGTCCTTAAAGAGCGCCCTTGCGAATAATAGGAAGGCCCAGGTTCGTCGATGATCGCTCCGCCAAGGCAAACATCTCCCTGATAAAACACAATGGACTGCCGGGGAGAAACAGCTCTTTGGGGAGTGGCAAACCTTACGCGCAAACAACCGCTCTCAATAGAGACGATCTCGCACTCCTGATCTGTTTGCCGGTAACGGACCTTACATGTACACCGGTAGGGCAATGGCCCAGGCGCAATGCCGCTGATCCACGACATCTCAACGGCTGTCAGCTCATCGCAATAGAGGGCCGGATGAAGCGCTCCCTGGCCGACATACACGACATTTCTCGCAATATCTTTCCCAAGCACATACCAGGCATCGCCCGGGCCTCCAATTCCCATCCCTTTTCTCTGCCCCGGCGTATAATAGGCAACCCCATCGTGCTGTCCGATGACTTGCCCCTCAAGGGTTTCAAAATTCCCAGGGTTATAGGCAATATATTGAGACAGAAAATTTTTAAAATTGCGCTCGCCGATAAAGCAGATCCCTGTGCTGTCTTTTTTTGCCGATGTGGCAAGGCCGTGCGAATGCGCTAAAGCCCGCAGGTCTTTTTTTAACATGCCGCCTATGGGAAATTGAACTTTCTCTAAGGCTTTATTGCTGATGGCATAGAGAAAATAGCTTTGGTCTTTTTCCGGATCGACACCTTTTAAAAGCTGCCATTTCCCTTGGGTGTATTCAGAGCGGCAATAGTGCCCTGTGGCTAAAAAATCGCCGCCGATTTCCAACGCTTTGGCAAGCAGGACTTTAAATTTGATTTCCCGGTTGCATAAGATATCGGGATTGGGGGTAAATCCCTGTTCAAATTCCTTTAAAAAATGAGAAAAAACATTTTCCTGATATTCTTTGACAAAATTGACGGAGTAATAAGGAATCTCGAGCTGATCGCATACGCGGATGACATCGGCTAATTCATGGGAGGAGCGGCAGATGCCGCTTTCATCTTTTTCTTCCCAGTTTTTCATGAACATACCGATCACGCGGTAGCCCTGTTGTTTCATCAGCAAGGCAGTGACAGAGGAGTCTACGCCTCCAGACATGGCAACGACAACCGTTTCTTGTTTCGCAGAAGCCATTACAACCTTTTCAGGATCTCTTTTGCGGCGCTTAAATAGTCCTCTGCAGCGCGGCTGGACGGTGCTGTTTCGAATAGAGGCTTGCCGAATGCCGATGCTTCGGAAATATTGATATCCCGTCTGATCTTTGATTTCAGGATCTTGGCGGGAAACTTATCTTCGATGACATCGATGAACGACCGGTTGTTTTTCCCCCTTGTATTCCAAAAGGAGAGCAACACGCCAAGCACATTCAACGGGTGGCGCTGGCTGATCTGACCGATAAATTGGGAAAGGCGTTCCAATCCTTTGATACTGTAGAATTCAGGTGTAGCGCATACGAGTGTGTGGTCCGCCGCAATCATTGCCGATTCTGTCAGCCAGCAAAGCGATGGAGGAGTGTCGATAATGACAAGGTCGTAATGCAGCTCTTTGATAACATCTCGCAACCGTTCATGCGAATAGCGGTCTGCTGCGAGCGAACCTGTAAGTTCTATCCGTTCCAGCCATGTGTCGGCAGGGATTAAATCGAGACGGTCAATGCAGGTCGGTTTAATCACCTGTTTACATGTTTTTTGCCCCTGCAGAACTTGCGCCATGCTGTCATTCTCATCGGGATCAAATCCGAAGCCCGATGTTAAATTGGCCTGGGCATCAAAATCGATGATCAGTACTCTTTTTTTGTGGAATTTGGCAAAAGCCGCTCCTAAATGGAGTACAGTCGATGTTTTGGCGGTCCCGCCTTTAAAGCTGCTGATTGCGATTGTATGCATAAATTATCCTTATTCTTACACTTGCGAAGATGACTTGTCGAACGGCGAATGCAAGGCGCGCGTTTTTAGTTCTTCGCCAATGACCCGTAAAAATTCATCGAGAGAAATTTCGCCATGTACGCCGCCTTCTCTCGTGCGTAAATTCAAGAATCCGTTTTCCATCTCTTTATCGCCTATTGTGAGCATGTAGTTGACCTGAGCGAGTTGAGCGTTGCGCACCTTTTTGTTGATCGTTTCGCCGGAATGGTCGACATCGCATTGAAATCCGGCTTTTTTGATCTGTTTGGCTACTTCATCTGCACGGTCTAAATGGCGGTCGGCTACGGTTAAAAGGCGTACATGAAGCGGACTAATCCATAAGGGAAACCGTCCGGCAAAGTGTTCAATCAGGATGCCAAAAAATCTTTCGACAGATCCTAAAATAGCGCGATGAAGCATCACAGGTCGTTGTTTTTCTCCGTTATGATCAGTATATTCCAAATTGAATTTTTCAGGGAGGGCCATATCCAGCTGTACGGTGCCGCACTGCCATGTTCTGTTTAAGGCATCGCGAATGTGAAAGTCGATTTTGGGGCCGTAAAAGGCGCCATCGCCTTCGTTGATGCGGTAAGGCCGTCCCGTTTTATCCAATGCATTTTTTAGGCCATTCGTGGCTAAAATCCAATCTTCCTCGGAACCAATTGTATTTTTTTCCGGCTTTGTCGACAACTCTAATCTGTAGGAAAGACCAAAGGTCGAGTAGATCTGATCGGCCAGTTCCAGGATGGAAATGATTTCAGACTCAATGTCTGCAGGCTTCATGAAAATATGGGCATCGTCCTGATGGAAGCTGCGGACGCGGAAAAGGCCCGATAGCGATCCCGACGGCTCATATCTGTGGACATTTCCAATTTCAGCTACGCGTAAGGGCAGTTCGCGATAACTATGCAGATGGGTCAGATAATAGAGCATAGCTCCCGGGCAATTCATCGGTTTGATGGCAAAATCGCGATCTTCAATTTGAGAGGTGAACATATTTTGCCGGTAATTGAACCAATGGCCTGAACGTTCCCACAGTTCCCTTGACATCATGGCAGGGGTTTTGATTTCTACATACCCTTGGCTGTTCAAACATTCGCGCACGTAGGCTAAAAGCTGGCCCCAAATGATCATGCCCTTAGGATGAATAAATGGCATCCCGACAGCTTCGTCTTTAATGGAGAAAAGATCGAGTTTCGGGCCTAAGATTTTATGGTCCCGTTTTTTTGCCTCTTCGAGTTGATATAGGTAATCTTTAAGCTGTTTGCGTTCGGGAAATGTGATCGCATAGATGCGGGTCAGCATTTCATTTTTGGCATCGCCGCGCCAATAGGCACCTGCGGTCTTCATGACTTTGAGTGTTTTGATTTTCCCCAAGTTAAACAGGTGAGGCCCTCTGCAAAGGTCAAAAAATTCCCCTTGGCCATATCCCGTTAGAGGACTATCCGGATCAAAGCTGTTGATAAGCTCGCATTTATACTTGTTATTGGCAAAACGTTGTAAGGCCTGAGATTTATCTGCAAAAACTTCCCGTTTGGAAAGGTAGTTTTCCGCAACGATTTTCCCCATCTCCTCTTCGATTCGTTCAAAGTCGGCATCGGAAATGGTCAGGTTGGCAAAATCGTAGTAAAAGCCCTGATCGATGGGGGGGCCGATCGTTGGCAGAGCATCCGGCCAAATGCGCAAGATCGCCTGTGCCAGGACATGGGCCGATGTGTGCCAAAAAATTTCCTTCCCTTCCGGGTCTTCAAAGCTCCAGATGTTCACGCGGTCTCCATCGCGTAAAGTGGTGCTAAGGTCGCATGTGGTGCCATTGATGCAGGCTCCAAGCCCTTGATGAGGCGCTGTCTGGTGAAGTTTATCTGCCAGGTCTTTGGCGGAGCTGCCTTCCGGCAATTCGATGGTTTTATTGTCTTTTAATGTGATCAGCATAGCAAATCCTTGAGTGTAGAACTTTAGATTGTAATCAACCTGTGTTAATCATGCAAGAAAACACTGCATTGACTCAAGGGACCGATCAGTCAAGTTTACCGCAGAGCCGCAAAGTACGCCGAGGAAGCGCAGAGAATAGACTTCTTGGATAAATCCTCACAGAAGCTACAATTCTGCTGGAGAAATAACATACTTCACACCATTTTGTAGATAATAAAAAAAAAGAACAGGATAAGCAAGATGGGCAGGATAATTAAAGAGGATTTATTTGCTTTTTATCGAAAAAAGCGTGCGTTTTATTTTTATTATCCTGTCTATCCTGCTCATCTTGTTAGATTTATAATCTGGCGGGAATTTATACCGAACGTGATTCAAAAATTGGTTTTTGACGGCGTCGGCTTTGCATCAAAATTTTTGTCTTCACTCGTGCCTTGGCCATTGGCAATGGTCCCTCGCTCCAGACGAAAAATTTTGAGCAGCCTCCTTGTCAAAATCCCAACTTTTGAACCACCTTCGGTATAGACTTTTGCAAGAGGTTGATTCTCAGCGCTGCCTCGGCGTACTTTGCGGCTCTGCGGTAAACTTAGCTTAGCTTTTCAATAAATCGTTTTAATTTCCTGTGCCCTGATTGATTAGTCATCTGCACATTGACTTTTTTTTGCCTTTTGCATATATCTATCCTAGAGCCCTTTAGACAAGAGGCATCAATTTCCAATATTTTAATGAACTCTATTTCGAGGTTAATGACTTTATGGACGATACCCCTCAACATTTCGATGTGATTGTCATTGGAGGAGGCCCGGGAGGCTATCCTGCTGCGATCAGGGCTGCCCAAAACGGCAAATCGGTTGCCCTGGTTGAGGCCAAAGAGATGGGCGGCACATGCTTAAATCGCGGATGCATTCCGTCCAAAACACTCATTGCAAGTGCAGAGATGCTGCATAAAATTCAGGAAGCTGAAAGTTTTGGCATTGTTGTGGGCTCATTACAATTCGATTATGGAAAAATGGTCGACAGAAAAGACAGCGTCGTCGGAAAAATTCGAAAAAGTTTAGAAGGTCTGATCGCCGCCAATAAAATCAAAGTTTTTCGCGGGTTTGGCAAATTGGTGACGCAGCGTACCGTCAAGGTTCTAGGCGAGATTTCCGCCATGATCTCGGCAGACAGCATTATCATTGCTACCGGCTCAGAACCAAGGAATATGCGCGCTTTTCCCTTTGACGGAAAAAAAATCCACGACTCTACTTCTTTGCTCGAATTGCGCGAATTGCCGAAAAAGCTTGCTATTGTCGGCGGAGGCGTTATCGGGTGTGAATTTGCTTCGCTTTATTCGGCGCTTGGGTGTGAAGTCGTCATCCTCGAAATGATGCCGCGCATTATTCCCATGGA
>JABDCW010000026.1 GCA_013287905.1 Chlamydiota bacterium
ACTGCTCATTTGGCAATGCTTTTCTCTACCATTTCGCAAACGATTTGGAGAGAATGACTCAACTATACTAAAGTCGGCTTCTTTTGTGCAACAGCTTTTTCATAAAATTGTTAAAATGTCAGTTTTTCCCTCTGTAGATCCCTATCTGGAGTTTCATTGTTCTAAAATTTCTCTTTGCGTTTTGATTTTCATAGCTAAATTAAAACTTATTATTATAGACTCAAAAAAAACGGAACGATTCAGATACCTCGTTACTATATGTCAGGCCTTCAGCCTGAGATAATTATGTGCTAGACCTAGGGCGTTGCCCTAGGCTTTTATAAACCAGGCCTTTGGCCTGAATACTGTTCTCAGGGTAACGCCCTGAAATATATCAGCCTAGGGCAACGCGCTAGGCTTTATGCGAAAATATCTCAGGCTGAAGGCCTGAGATATGGTACAAGGGTACCTGAAAAGTTACGAATCACAATTAACATCGAGGATTTTACGTTATGGCACGAATTCAATCTGTCCCGAAAGAAAAGGCACAAGAACCGGTAAAACATATCTATGAAGCCATAGAAAAGAAAGCTGGCAAGGTACCCAACATTTTTCTTAATATGGGCAACTCTGCACCTGTACTGCAAGGCTTTTTATCTCTTAGCGAAGCCGCCGAACGCACGAGCTTAAGCCCAAAATTGCGCGAACAGATCGCTCTTGCCACTTCAGAATCCAACAGCTGCGGCTACTGCCTGGCAGCACACACCATGATGGCAAAAGGCACTGGGATGACCCCTGAGAACACAATTGAAGCGCGTAAAGGGGTTTCATCCGATCCAAAAACGCAAGCAGTCCTGTCATTTGTGAAAAAAGTCGTGGAAAAGCGCGGAGCTATCTCAGATCAGGATTTCTCCATCCTTAAAAATGCGAAGCTGACAGACAAAGAAATCGTCGAGATCATTCTGGTAATCAATGTGAATATGTTTACCAACTACTTTAACCATATCACCGACCCGGCAATTGACTTTCCGGCCTGTCAGAGACTGTAGAGGCATTTGAGACCCTTTAGTCAAGGTTGATCGTCACCCCTTGGATGTGGTTTTTTTCAAGGCCTGAACGACACAGGAATCGTCATCATAACTTATCTCAAAATCTTCTGGCAGCTGTTCTTCAATTTGTATTACTTCTTGTGCCTTCACAGACTTTATTGTTAACGAAAGCAAGTTGGTTAAAGCTGTAAGATCCAAACTGGTTAAGACTTCATCATATTCTAATGTTAACGTCTGCAAGTGCGTTGTAGCTGGAAGTGTCAAACTCTTTAGTTTACAAACTAATGTCAGCCTCTCCAATTTGGTTAGGGGGGAAAGATCCAAAGGGATTTGTAAAGAACTACTCTCTACTATTAACGTCTGCAATTGAATTGAGACGGGAATAACCAGATTGGTTAAAGAATCACCTTCTTCAATTGTTAACGAACGCAAGTTAGTTAAGGCTGCAAGATCCAAACTGGTTAAAGAATCACATTCTTCAATTGTTAACGACTGCAAGCCAGTTAAGGCTGCAAGATCCAAATTGGTTAGTTCATAACAATCCTTTATTGTTAACGACTGCAATTTAGTTAAAGGCGAAAGATCCAAATTACCTAAGTAATTACAACGGTATAATGCTAACGACTGCAATTTAGTTAAGGCGGGAATGAATTTCCAAACTATATTGCCTGCTTTTTTACGTTTGATTTTATGTAAATGCAATACACGTAATTTAGGAAAAATGCATTCTACGTTAAGATCCAAAGACTCGCGGACATCAACAGTAAATTTTCCATGGGGAAAATGATTGCCTCGTAGCGACAGATCACAAAGTTTGGGGGATGCTTTTATTAATTTTTCTAAGTTTTCAAAATTTGTCAGTCCTACAGTTAATTTATTTTGATGAATGTCTGAATAGTCTTTGTGAACTTTTGAAAGCCGGGCAAAATGGGAACGATGAAATACCATCTGTTCTTTTCGAGATAGAAATTGATTGAAGCATGTGATAATGTTTTGATCGAAACGATCACCAAAGAAGACTGGACTTTGTGTAATTTTTCTTACTTTCCTCCCTGCATGAGTGGCAGATCTTTGTTGTTCATCCGTTGTTGATATATCATGGCGTGAATGTTTCGATCGGCCTTGTATACCTTTTGGACTGTCAACTGGCGGTATCATTCGCCCTCAGTAAAAAAATTTATATTCACATTAATGATTTATAAGACCTATACCGAGCGTGATTCAAGTTGTCACTTCGAGCGCGCTAAATCCCCTGGGGTAAATACAGTAAGTGACCCAATATTAAGTCAATATGGAGTCACTTACAATCTTTGATCTGCGGGGATTTTCGCGCAACTGGAAATGTCAAATTTTGAATCACGTTCGGTATAAAAAAAGTCACCGGTTATATTTTTATAAATTGACTTTACAGCCTTTCAGAGACTATAGAGGCATTTGGACCCTTTAGTCAAGAGGGTCATTAACCCTTGGATCCGGGGTGTTTTTTTGAAGCCTGCAATACAAAGGATTCATTACCATAACTTATCTCAAATCCTGGCAACTTTTTTTGAAGTTGATCTCGCAGTTCTTCGTTGAAGTGACAACTTACCTTCAACAACTGCAAGCTAGTCAAGGCTGCAAGATTTAACCCTAATAGTTTTTCATTGTTTGCTTCTAAGCTTATTTTTGAAAAAATCTTTAAGAATGGATTCGTATCAAAATAGTCGGGACTAAAACTTAAAGTACTTCTCAGAATTATTTCTAATGACTTCAGTTGAGTTAAGGCTGTAAGATTTAAACTGTATAGTGAATCACAATCGAATACTCTTAACGACTCCAACGAAGTTGGAAGAATGAGACTGGATTGTGATTCTCCCTCCATCAGTAACGAATTTCTCAAGGTCGATCAGGGAGCAGGGCGGGACGCCCTGATTACCTTGTAAAAACCCGCTCATTGCGCTAACAATCTGTCTTTTGAAACCCTGGAGCCAGCGATCTATCATTCTTCCCTTCTTCGCTGTATTTCATCCAATATGACCTTGGAGACTCTCTTAGAGCCTGGCACCTTTTGTAGAAGGAGCAGTAGCCTCTCATATATCTGCAAGTTAATTGCGGCTGGAGGAGTCAAACTGGTTAAGGAATCACAATTATTTACATCAAACAACTGCAATTTAGTTGAGGCTTCAAGATCCAATCTGGTTAAGGAATTACATCTCTTTACTGTTAACGACTGCACGTTAATTAAGGCTGCAAGATCCAATCTGGTTAAGGAACGACAGAAACCTATTTCTAACCCCAGCAAGTTAGTCTGGACTGCAAGATCCAAACTGGTTATTGCATTACACTCATTTACTGTTAACATCTGCAAGTTCGTTTGGGCTGCAAGATCCAAACTGATTAGGGAATCACAATCCTTTACCCTTAACGACTGTAAGTTAATTAAGACTGCAAGATCCTCCAATCTGGTTAAGGATCTAAACCTCTTTACCGTTAACGACTGCAAGTTAATTAAGGCTGCAAGATCCAATCCGGTTAAGGATGCACAGGACCCCACTGTTAACGACTGCAGGTTCGTTTGGGCGGCAAGATCCAATCCGGTTAAGGATTCACACCTGCTTACTTTTAATGACCGCAAGTTAATTAAGGCTGCAAGATCCAATCCGGTTAAGGATTCACACCTGATTACTTTTAACGATCGCAGGTTAATTAAGGCCTCAAGATCCAATCTGGTTAAGGATGCACACCTGATTATTGTTAGCGATTGCAAGTTAGTTAAGGCTGAAAGATCCAAACTGATTAAGGATTCACACCTGATTATTGTTAGCGATTGCAAGTTAGTTAAGGCTGAAAGATCCAAACTGATTAAGAGCTTACAATCCATTACTGTTAACGACTGCAAGTTAGTTAAGACTGAAAGATCCAAACTGGTTAAGGATTCACACCACTCCACTGTTAACGAATTCAGGTTCGTTTGGGCTGGAAGAGTCAAGTTGGTTAAGAAATTACACCACTCTAATTTTAACGAACGCAATTGACCTAAAGAAGGAATTAATCTAGAAATATGCTGTGTTGCTAAATCTGAGATATCTTTTAAATGCAAAAAATGTAAATTAAGAGGGATACAATTTAGATTAAGAGCCTCCTCATTAGTCCAGGATTCTCCTAGACCCAGACCAAGATTAGTGTAGGGTGCTCCACCTAGAGTCAGACCATGAAGGGAGGGAGATAATTTTATTAATTTTTTTAAGTCTTTAAGATGTATCGCACCTTCAGTTAATTTTCCTTGATGAGTGGCTGAGTATACTTCGTGAGCACTAGAAAGCTGGGCAAATTGGGAACGATGAAACACCATCTGTTCGCTTAAAGATAGAAATTGATTGATGCATACGATAATGAGTTGATTGAGATGGTCACCAAAGAAGAATGATTTTTGTGGAATTTCTCTTATTTTTTTTCCTGCATAATTGACAACTTTTGGTTGCTTATACGTTGATGCACCATGTTGTGAATGTTGTGAACTACCTTGTGTATCTTGCGCATTTTGTATGCTTACAAATGATGTCATTGTTACCTTATGTATACCGAACGTGATTCAAAAATTGGTTTTTGACGGCGTCGGCTTTGCATCAAAATTTTTGTCTTCACTCGTGCCTTGCCATAGGCAATGGTCACTCGTTCCAGACGAAAAATTTTGAGCAGCCTCCTTGTCAAAATCCCAATTTTTGAACCACCTTCGGTATAAAAACAAATAAAGATATGTTTAATATATTATTTAAGGTAATTGTATCATCTATATCACTTTTTTATCAAGATTTATTTAACAATATTTATTTTATTATTTCCAAATAAATACAAGTCCATTTTAAACTTTGAATGAGTCACCAGCCCTCTTTTTCGAAGCCCGCAATACACGGGATGTATCATCATAACATATCTCAAAACCTGGCAGCCTTTGTTGAAATTGGAACACTTCATACCGCTCCACAGGTACTATTGTTAATGACTGCAAGTTGGTGAAGACTGAAAAATCCAAACTGTTTAAGGATGCACAACGGTCTAATGTTAATGAATGAGTTGTGAGTGGAAGTGTCAAATTATTTGGGGATTGACCAACTAATTTTAACGTCTGCAAGCAGGTGAAAGCTGAAAGATCAGGACTGTCTAGAGATTTGCACCGCGCAATTGTTAACGACTGCAGTTGGGTTAAGACTGAAAGAACAAAATTGGTTAGAGGGGCTGCCCTCTTTATTGTTAAGAACTGTAGTTGAGTGGCGGCCAGAAGTGGCAAGCTCTTTGTTTGTTCATAGGATAATTTTAACGATTTCAAGTTAGGATAAGCTGGATAGTCCAACTTTTTTAGTTCAAAACAGCTTATTGCTAACAACTGCAATTGAGTTGCGGCAGGGAGAGTCAAACTGGTTAAGGAATCACAATTTTTTACTTTTAAGGAGCTCAGTTGCGTTAAGGCAGTAAGGTCCAGACTGGTTAAGTATTTAGATGCATTTACTTTTAAACTCTTCAGTTGATTTGCGGCTGGAAGCTGTACACTCTTTAGGTATCTACAATCTAATTTTAATCCCTGCAATTTGATTAAGAGGGAAAGGTCCAAATCCAAATTTGTAGCTAAATCTGAGGCTAGTGTTAACAACTCCAGGTTAGTTAGGACTGAAAAGTCCAAATTGATTGAGGGAGTAGTACACGACTTTACTGTTAATGATCGCAGTTGAGTTAAGGCTGAAAAGGACAAACGATCAGAAAAGTCGCATCGGTATAATGTTAACCTCTGCAATACTGTTAAGGAGGCGACTAATTGGTTAACTTTACCCTCTTCTGCATTACACTCTGTATAAAGTAAACACAAAGTATGTAGTCCACGGGGAATACACTCGACATTAAGAGCCGTAGACACAGGTGTAAAAAAAAAAGAACTGGTAGCATCGTATCTTCCAGAATAATAATTATTCCCTAATAACACGAGATTACAAAGTTTGGGGGATGATTTTATTAATTTTGGCAAATTTTCAAAATTTGCTATACCCCCGGTTAATTTATTTTGATGAGCTGCTGAGTATTTTTTGTAGTCTTTTGAAATCTGAGCAAAATAGGAACGATGAAACATCATGTGTTCCTGCCGAGATAAAAATTGGTCGATGCGATCGATCAACTCTGGAGGAAAACGATCGCCAAAATAGATTGGTTTTAGTGGTTCTTCAGTAATTTTTCTTACTTTTCTTCCTTCATGATTAACAGCGGTTTGTTCATCCATTATCGATGTATCATCACGTGGAGTTTTCGATCCCCCATGTATACCTTGTAAATTTCCAGACGGCATAATTACCCTATATTTCAATTTTTTAAGTGTTTCGGTTTATAATCTCAAATATACCGAACGTGATTCAAAAATTGGTTTTTGACGGCGTCGGCTTTGCATCAAAATTTTTGTCTTCACTCGTGCCTTGGCCATTGGCAATGGTCACTCGTTCCAGACGAAAAATTTTGAGCAGCCTCCTTGTCAAAATCACAATTTTTGAACCACCTTCGGTATAAATACAAGTCCCTTTTAAACTTCGAATGTGTCACCAACCCTCTTTTTCGAAGCCCGCAATATACGGGATTCATCATCATAACTTATCTCAAAATCTGGTAGGCATTGTTGAAATTGTATCTTTGCATTCGGCATCACAGGTTCTATTGTTAACGACCGCAAGTTGGTGAAGAATGGAAAATCGGAACTATTTATGGAATTACAATGGACTAATGTTAATGACTGCAAGTGAGAAGTAATGACTGAAAAATCTAAACTGTCTAAGTAGGCACAACGCTCTAATATTAATGAGTGAGTTGTGCGTGGAAGTGTCAAACTGTTTAGAGAGTGACCAACTGATGTGAACGACCGCAGCTGAGTGAAAGCGGAAAGATCGAGGCTGTTTAGGGAATTACACCACTCAAGTGTTAACGACTCGAGGTTAGTTAAGACTGAAAGACAAAGATCGGTCAGGAGAGAGCCCCTCGTTATTGTTAACGACTGCAATTGAGTGGTGGCCAGAAGTGGCAAGCTCTTTGTTTGTTCATAGGATAATTTTAACGATTTCAAGTTAGGATAAGCCGGATAATCCAACCTATTAAGTGCATAACAGCTTATTGTTAACGACTGCAATTGAGTTGAAACAGGAAGAGTCAGACTGCTTAAAGAATCACATTTTTTTACTGCTAAGAACTTCAGTTGCGTTAAGGCAGTAAGATCCAAACTGGTTAAGGATTTACATCCATTTATGGTTAACGACTCCAGTTGAGTTGTGACTGGAAATTTTACGCCCTTTAGGCGTCTACCTTTTAATTTTAATACCTGCAATTTGGTTAAAGGTGAAAGGTCCAAATCCCAAGTGGTTAAGAAATCTGAACCCGTTAGTGTTAACGACTCCAAGTTAGTTAAGACTGAAAAAGACAAATTGGTTGAGGCGGTGGTAGCACACCACTCTACTGTTAATGACCGCAGTTGAGTTAAGGCTGAAAAAGACAAATTCCCTGAGAAGCCGCATTGGTCTAATGTTAATCTCTGCAATACGGTTAAGGAAGCAATTAATTGGTTAACTTTTCCCTTTCCTGCATTACAATCTATATAACGTAAATCCAAAGCACGCAATCTTCGAGAAATGCAGTTGATATTAAGAGCCGGAAGCGCTGAAGGGGAAGAGTCACTGGCAGCATATTTTCCATAAAAATGATTATTCCCCATTAGCGCCAGATTACAAAGTCTGGGGGATAATTGTGTTAATTTTAGCAAATTTTTAAAATTTGCCATACCTCTGGTTAATTTTTTTTGATGAGCGGTTGAATACTTTTTGTAGTCTTTTGAAAGCTGAACAAAACAGAAACGATGAAACAGCACGTGTTCCTCCAGAGATAAAAATTGGTCGATGCGATCGATCAACTCTGCAGGAAAGTGCTTACCAAAGAAGATTGGTTTTTTTGGTTCTTTGGTAATTTTTCTTATTTTTCTTCCAGCATGATTGACAGAAGATTGTCGTTGATCCATTATCGAAGTATCATCACGTGGAGTTTTCGATCCCCCATGTATACCTTGTAAATTTCCAGACGGCATATTTACCCTATTTTTCTAATTGTGTTTCGCTATAAATTGCCATAATGTGGATTTGCCCATTTTGCGGGAATTTTTTAGCACAAGATTCTTTAATGGCACATCTTCCGGCAAAGAGTTGCTCTCTTCTTCGAGAAAGAAGAAACCGGAGGGTTTTGTCAGATTTAATTCATCGATGAGGCGTAAAGTGGCTAAGCCAAGCCCCATGTTATAAGGTGGATCGGCATAAATGATGTCAAATAATTGCCCTTTTTTTGCCAATTTTGCAAGAACGTCAAAGACATCTGCATGAATGATGTCGACGGTGATTGCATCCGTTTCTTCAAAACCAAAGGCATGCAAGTTTTGTTTGATGCAACGGATACTTTCCCGGCTGCTGTCGACAAAGGCGGCATGCGATGCCCCGCGGCTCAAGGCTTCTAAACCCATTGCACCGCTACCGGAAAACAAGTCCAAAAAGGCATAAGGCTTTTCGATAAATTGGCAAATATTAAAAAGGGACTGTCTTAGTTTAGCCGAGGTAGGGCGAGTTACTTGACCGGCAGGGCTTTGGATTGCACGGCCTTTATAGATCCCTGAAAATATGCGCATAGATTATTGAAATGACCCATAATAGGTAATCAGGCTTTCGGCCCGTTCATAATTTGCGTTGATCAACTCTTCATAAACCTTTAGCCCTTTTGCATTCATTCCCTGCTGGAAATAAAGCTGGCCTAAAGTCCATAAATTATCCTTATCATCCGGAATGAGCTTTTGGATCATCTCATACTCCCGGATTTCTTCTAAGGGCATTTGAAGATCGTGATAGCTATAGGCAAGCTGAGAATGAACCCAAGGGTCATCGGGAGAATATTCTTCAATAATTTTAAACTCTTCGATCGCCCGTGCGGCAATCAGACGAAAACTATTATCGAAATCTTCATTGTACTTATCGGGAGGTATCCATCTGTCTTCGTCATAACCATCTAACTTGCGCGGATCGATATAGATTCCGGAAAGCATCACATAGGCGTTGGCAAGAGAAGCATGGGCCTCTAAACTTGTCGGTTGACTTTTGACAAGCTTGATGTGCTCCTGGACAGCTTCCTGCAACAAAAGTTCTTTGACCAGATGCATTTCCCGCCAATGCAGCTGACAACTTAAGCGCTCTAGCCACCCCATCTGAATAAAGGACCATTTGGGAAAACGGTAATACTGGTACTCCCTTGCATGCAGCCGGTTGGCAAATTTGCAGCAGGCATTAGCCAAAGCTGCATATTTTTCCAGGGGATTTACCTCATACTGCAACATTGTTTTGCATTCTTCTACAAATTCGTCCTTAAGCGAAATCAGCCGGGTGGTCTTTTTTGTCTGAAAATAAATGCGAAGGGTAAAATAGGCAAAGGCTGTAAAAAATATAAGGGCCAATCCAAATGCAAAAAGAAAGGATTGCAGAAGCAATGTAAAAAATGCAATAAAGAGGCTTAACTCAATTGCCGCACCTGAGAAAAATAGAAAATTGAAGCAAATATATCGATAGACAATCCAATCAATTTCTGAAAGAGAACGATCGATTAACTGATTTAACGATTCGTGAGATCCCGATTTTTCATCGATTTGGGACCCTTGAAACGCGTTAAGCTGAAAGGTTGCTGTCATATCGTTTTTGATTCCACATACAAGAGGTTGTTCTCTTCCATATATCGCACTTTAGCCAATTTCTTTGCACTTAATTCCTCTCTATAAAACATCAGCAGGCCAAGAAACACAAGAACTGCAGAGACATAAAACGGCCATGTGACGACCTCGCCAAGAAAAAACCATCCTAAAAGCGCTGTAAAAAATGGAGTGATAAACCCGGCAAAGGACATAAATATGGTCGAAAACCGTTTGAGGAGAAAACCGTATAAATTATAGCAAATTAAATTTGAAATCACGATGAGCAGGAGGGTACATTCCAGGTAAGGGATAAATTCCTTGACCGGGATTGGGTTCCACGTTTCGATAAATGAAGAATGCACAAGAGCCATAATCCCGCCAAAAAGCATGCTCAGACCATTGGCCATCATAGGGGAATATCCGTTGTCCCTGACAAGCTGACCTAACAGTATCCATCCGTAAACAGCAGTCGTAGCAGCAGCCATCACAGTCAGTTCAGCCCAGGAAAATACAAACAACTGCCCTCCCAGCTCCTCTGAAGGTGTTTGGCTCAGCAAAACGGGCAATATGCCGCCAAAACCAACGATAAGCCCTATCCATTTTTTTCGGCTTAATTTCTCAGAAAAAAGAAGGAAGCATAGAAGAGCTGAAATGAATGGGGATAAGCTGTAAATAAAGCAGGTTTTAAAAGAGGTAAGATATTGCAGCCCCCAAAATTCAAACACATTTGTCAAATAAATGTTGAATAGGCTTAAGCGAAGGATTCTCCAGATATGTTTTTTATGGAAAAAAAATTGCGCACGGTGAAAACAGTATTGGTACGATAGAAGCAAGACCCCTGCAATGATCATGCGGGAACCAACTAAAAAAAACGGCTCTGCAGTTCCCAGCGCAAACTTTGCAATGGTAAACACGCTCGCAAAAAGGGCAAAAAGAAGAACGACTAAAGGCATAAGAGTCCTATTAAAATAAAAATTATAGGGGGTAAAATTTTTTGCAGAAATATTTAACGCAAAGGCGCAAAGGCGCAAAGAAATGGAATAGGCTTATTTTTTTGCTACGTAAAATAATAGTTTTTAAAAGCAAAGGGGTGCCTCTTTATCTTTGCGCCTTTGCGCCTTTGCGTTAAATATATCTTCTAGAATGTAACTAGATTTTCACCGCCTCTTTGCGATGAGATTATACAGGCAATAATCATTATAAGTCAATGTTTGATTTTATATTGATTAATGTGCTATACTGGCAGGCGATAGATATCTAATGTATAGAGGAATTGTTGACAACTTATGGACCCACTTAAATTTAGTGTCGTTATCCCGCTCAAAGATGAAGAAGACAATATTGCCGACCTGGTCGATGAACTAGAACCTGTGATGGCCTCTTTAAAGGAACCGTGGGAACTTATCTGCATCGATGATGGTTCGACAGACAAAACGCTTTCCATTTTGACGGGCATTGCCAGACAAAAACCTTTCCTGAAAATATTGTGTTTCGACAGAAACTACGGCCAGTCATGCGCCTTTGATGCAGGATTCCAACAGGCAAAAGGGCAGTGGGTGATTACTCTGGATGGCGATAGACAAAATGACCCCAGGGACATCCCTAAATTATACGCTCTTTCAGATCGCTATGACCTTATTTGCGGATGCAGAGCCAAAAGACAAGATCCATGGCACAAAAAAGTTTCCTCTAAACTTGCAAACTGGATCCGCAGCCGCGTTTGCCGCGATCAGATCAAAGACACCGGTTGTTCTTTAAAACTATACCGGACATCTGCTCTGAAGAAAATCAAGATGTACAAGGGAATGCACCGTTTTTTGCCTGCCCTCTTTAAAATCGAGGGGTTTCGCATCACCGAAGTTGCTGTCAATCACCGGGAACGGACCAAAGGTTCTACTAAGTACAACCTTTTCAACCGCTCCTTCAATACGATTTTCGATATGTTGGCAGTGCGATGGATGGATAAACGGCATCTTAACTATTCGATCAAAAAAGAAATTCCATGAACGATCTGTGGAGAGAGTGGCTCTATCCTTTAGGATTTCTTTCCTCGGTTGCCTTCTGCGCCAGAATGCTTGTCCAATGGCTAAGTAGCGAAAAGAAAAGGGAATCCACTGTGACTCCCCTGTTTTGGCAACTTTCTCTTTGCGGCAACCTGACCCTCATGCTTCACGCCTTCATTCAAATCCAATTTCATGTCGCACTCATTCAGGCAGGAAACGCAGTGATCTCATGGAGAAATCTCAATTTGATGCTCCCTAAGGAAAAACACTTTTCTTTAAAGCAAACTATGCAAATTCTGACGGGAGCGATTTTTTTATGCATCCTTGGCTTTGCTGTGCAAGGAATGACACTAAGCGGCAACGCTGCCTTTTGGTTCCGCATTCCGGCAACTCCCTGGCAATCTCATTCCATCTCCCATATTTCATTTTGGTGGCATATGTTTGGCTGCTTTGGCCTTGCCCTGTTCAGCACCCGCTTTTGGATCCAGTGGTGGTATGCAGAAAAGTTCTGTTGCAGTTACTTCAATCCTGCATTTTGGTGGACAAGCTTAATGGGAGAGGGGATCTGTCTGATCTATTTCCTTTATATCGGAGATCCCGTTAATTATATAGGTCCCCTGTTTGGACTTGTCCCTACCATCCGCAACCTGATGCTGATCTATGCTCCCCACAAAACTTCAAAAAACAACGGGATCGTCAATGAGCTTGAATAACCGGGGAACCAATAACAAGAAAAATCTCTTTATTTTTGCCGGAGAGTTAAGCGGAGATTTACATGGAAGCCGCCTCATTACAGCGATCAGAGAGATCCATCCGGCATGGCATATGGAAGGGGTGTGCGGACCTAGTATGCGCTCTTGCGGCGTTAGCGGTCCCCTCCAAATGGAAGACTTCGAAGTGATGGGCTTTACCGATGTATTGCTTAACTTCCCAAAACTATACCGGCAATTTTATTTTCTACGCGATCACATCATCCGCAATCGCTTCGACTGTGTCATTTTGATCGATTATCCCGGATTCAATTTAAAGCTGGCTTCCGCCCTCAGGAAATCGGGATATGCAGGGAAAATCATCCAGTATATTTCCCCGACGGTCTGGGCCTGGGGAAAGCACCGTATCGAAACAATGAGCGCTACCCTCGATCTTTTATTGACCATTTATCCGTTCGAAAAACCTCATTTTGAAAAAAGTTCCCTGCAGGTGGAATATGTGGGCAATCCCCTTCGCGAATATCTCTCCATGCATAAATACAGGGACGAATGGAAAAATGAGGTAAAAATAAACGCCCGCGCGAACAATAAAAAGCTCATTGGCCTGTTTCCGGGAAGCAGAAAATCGGAAATTAAAAGGCACCTGCCTCTAATGGTCCAGGCAGCTGTGCAAATGCACGCTGCATTTCCCGAAACAATTTTTGGTATTTCCCAGGCAGGCCTTGAGCCGATAGTTTTGCCAAAAAATGTTCCCGATATATTTTTTGTTGTCCCCAAACAGTATACCTATGAGCTCATGAGGGACAGTACAGCCGCTATGGCAAAGTCGGGGACAGTCACTTTGGAATTAGCCTTGCACCATTGTCCTGCAGCGGTGGTCTATCACCTCAGCACGCTCAACCGTATCTATGCCAAACACGTTCTCAAAGTTTCCTTGCCTCATTACTGCATCGTCAACATTTTAGCCAAGGATCATATTTTTCCCGAACTCATCGAAAGGAAGTGCTCAGCCGATTCCCTCTGCTCCTATGTAAAACAATTATACCGCATGAGTCCCGAACGGGATAAGAGCCTCGCCGGATGTCAAAAAATTACCGATTTATTAAATATAGAAAATCCAAGTACTATGGCAGCGGAGGCGGTCGCTAAGTTATTATGTTAAATAAAATCAGGCTGATGATAAAAAAGAAATTCCTCCCTTCGATTATTGCCGTTGCCGGAAAATTTTGCATGAGGCTGATTCTTCGTACATGCAAAATTGAGGTTCAGGGCCTTACCACTTTCATTTCCACTGCCGAGAATTTCCCTTGCATCATTGCGCTTTGGCATGAACACCTGGCCATTATTCCTGAAATCCTCTCCAAAAATGCCTCTCAATTTATCTATACGGCATTTATCAGCAACAGCCGCGATGGAGAGCCGCTCGCCCGGCTTGTCAAAAGCTATTCCATTGGACGGACATTACGCGTCCCCCACAATAGCCGAGGGCAAGCCTTAAAGCAATTGATCGACCGGTTGAATGCCCGGTCAAGCGTCATGATCATCACACCGGACGGCCCTAAAGGTCCCAGCCGCGTGGCCAAACCGGGCCTTCATTTCGCAGCCGAACAAACAGGGGCAAAAATTGTTTTCTTTTCATGGGTATCCAACCGCTCCTGGCGGTTAAAGACATGGGACAAGATGTGGATCCCCAAGCCGTTTTCAAAAATTACTGTATCTTTTGATCCTTTTCAGGGAGGTTCTTCGTATGTTTCACACAATTGAAAATGGGGAAAATTTTGCCATAGACCTCTCAAAACGCCCCAGGAGAAACCGAAAAAGCAGTGCGCTTCGCGAACTGCTTCAGGAAACAAGACTGCACCCTTCCCATTTTGTCGCTCCTCTTTTTGTAACCGAAGGCAGATCGCAACGGCAACCCATTAATAGTCTGCCGGGAGTCTACCGGTTATCCATCGACTCTCTATTAAAAGAAGTTGAAGATCTTTTACATGTCGGAATTCGGGCAGTCGATTTGTTTCCTGTCATATCAACGGATTTAAAGGATCCCTATGGCTCTGAGGCCTGCCGGGACAACAACCTTTTGGCGCGCAGTATAAAGACCATTAAACAATCTTTTCCCGAAATGTGCGTCATGGCAGATATTGCTCTTGACCCCTACACCGATCATGGACACGATGGCCTGATCAATTCTGATTTCGCAGTATTGAACGACCCGACGCTGCGCGTTTTGGGGGAAATGTCCCTTCTTCTTGCCGATGCGGGCGCCGATGTCTTAGCCCCAAGCGATATGATGGACGGGCGGGTTGGATATATTCGAAATGTGTTGGACAAAAGGGGATTTCAAGAGGTAAGCATTCTGGCTTATGCTGCTAAATACGCCTCATCGTTTTACGGCCCGTTCAGAGAAGCTTTACAGTCCAGCCCGAAAGGGGGGGACAAGAAAGGCTACCAGCTCAACCCTGCCAACTGGCAAGAAGCAATGCGGGAATGTTCCCTGGACGAAATAGAATCTGCTGACATGCTTTTAGTCAAACCAGCTCTTCCCTACCTCGATATCATCGCTAAAGTAAAAGAGAAGACCCATTTGCCGGTTGGCGCCTACCATGTCAGCGGGGAGTACGCCATGGTAAAAGCCGCCGCACAAAACGGATGGATCGATGAGCAGGCAGTCATGTATGAATGTCTCCTTTCCATCAAGCGGGCCGGGGCCGATTTTATTTTGACCTATGCAGCCAAACAAATGGCCGATTATTTATGGTAGCCAGGGCGTCTCGCCCTGCTTACCTATGTTTAAAAACCTGAACATAAAATGCAACAGGTGCCATAATGAAGTTTGGCAGGAGAATATGTATGCATTTAGGAAAACTTAAAAATGAAAGTTTTATCAAGGAGTATAAACAGTATGGATTTGCCACTGTAACACAGCTCGTTGACGCCGCATGCACTGAATTAAAGCGAAAACTTTCCCAGGAAAGGCGGGCTAAATGGCGGGAAGAGGCTCTCACAGAATACGCAAAATCTAAGCCGAAACACATGTGGGAGAGCATAGATGAAGAAGATTTCATCGAGGATTGACGCAAGGGACGTTGTTGGAGTTGATTTAAATCCAACTGTCTAATAAGCAATTCAACGATGGAGCCGCAAGCATAGGTTTGCACATTAGTCTAATAAGCAATTCAACGCAGAGGCGCGGAGACGCTGAGACGCGGAGGAAAACTGGATAATTTTGAATTTTCTCTCTGCGTCTTTGCATTTTGCATCTGAGCGTTTATGCATCGATGTTATGTTATAGGTTGATGCCTATACCGAAACGGGCTGGTTACATTACTTGTAACTATTCAGGTACCTCTTTACTATATGTCAGGCCTTCAGCCTGAGATATTTACGTGCTAGACCTAGGGCGTTGCCCTAGGCTGATATATTTCAGGGCGTTGCCCTGAGAATTATATTCAGGCTGAAGGCCTGGTTTATAAAAGCCTAGGGCAGCGCCCTAGGTTTTATGAGTAAATATCCCAGGCTGAAGGCCTGAAATATAGTACATGCGTGCCGGAACAGTTACCATTACCTGGCAGCTATGGGCGGTAAATCCGATTGGCAGGAATCGATGATTTTACAAAGAACGCTTGTGGGATACTTTCGTTGAGTGCTTGCCCTGACAGACAGAATGTCTTTCAACAGGAAAGCTTCCATTTTTTCCGGTCCCTTTTCTTTTATCCAAGAGGCCAGGTAGGCCCTTTCTTTGGCATTATACCTATTTAAAACTCCCATAAAAAATTTAGCTTGGGCCATTAGTTTTATATAGGATGGGTTCTTATACAGCTCCAATTCCTCAATATCAGTACCCCCCGAATCGACAACGCCTAAAACGGGATGTACCAGGATCAATTTATTCTTATCCTTGGAAGTAAAAAGCTGAAAAAGCTGAGATGCGGTCCAGCTATTGGGGGGAATATAGAGTCGATCTAATCCTAAATTTTTTAACAGTCTTTTTTCCATCTGGTTTTTAAAATCAGGGAAATTGAAATACTGTGCATAAAACCCCTTCAATGAAAAGCGATCGGATGTATTCCCATTTCGACTCTCCAAGTTACCACACCAGAAACTATCCAAAAGATTACCCATTACATTTTCTCCATCCAAACATGTAACGATCCTGTTTAGCATTGGTGTTGTCTGCGCAATTTTCCACCCCATGTCTGGTTTATAGCTTAGTTTTTCTTTATCAAAATTATCCGGCATTTCCTTTAAGCATTCTGCCAACCAGTCCATGTCAAATTTATTTTTCGATAGAATCTGATCCACCCATTTTGGTTCAAATAGATTATCCAGTAAGACTTCCCTCACCATTTCCTGCACCCGCCCACTTTCCAGTTCTTCCTTGATATATGCCCTGCATTCATCGGCAATGAATTGAGAAAATGTTTCCGCTGTAAACCTTGACAATTTTTCATAGTCGACCAGGCTTTCCATTTTGAAAACGAGAGAAAGAAATTCACTTTCGGAAGGATGTAAAAATATAAGAGAGCACGTTCCATCTTCTCTGATCTGCAAAGCGGAAACACCTCCTGGTTTGCTGCCAGTTTGAAAAGGAACATATTTATCTTCCATTTTGGAGGTCATCCTATTTGAAACAAGATTCATAAAATTATTACTCAGGGAAAGATCTTTAGAAAATAATACAGGTGGGCTTTTGGAATCTAATTGGAGTTGGCTTAAGTGACGATGAAGATAACTATTCACGGACTCTCTTCTGTAAAATTGAAATTGAGGGGAATAAAGATCAACAAGTGTCTCACACCTCCAAATTTCAGGACATCCTGCATTTTTGCCAAGATCCACCGTATCATCTATTGCGGCCACATTGATTTTTGCTTCCTTTTTAGTTTTCTGCTCAAGCCTTACCTCTTTTCTCACCTTCATTTGCAGTCCATAATGCAAATCTGCATTTTGATAGTCCTCTTCAGGAAGCAGGTTATAATCGATTAAATCTTTCAAGTCAGATTTCAATGTTTCGAATGGCAATGTCTGTTCAAATTGCGCGTGTTTCCCGTAAAGTTTGCTTACCTGTGTGATGACTTGAGTAAAAATGGGCTCTACAATCTGGTTTATGGGAACTTTAGTTTCTATGCCCCCAAAAAGGGTAAATAGATCATCCTCAGATTCATGAACCAACAAATCTCTGGCATCCTTAACGATATCAGCCGCTTCTTTGGCATCGATATTAGGGGATAGAAGAACCAAGTTCACCATATGTTCGACAAACTGGCCCATTTGCTGCCTTAAGGAACGCAAATTATCATCCCTTTGCCTTCTTGCCTGATTGGAAATGGCAAGACTCAAGATGATTTCCAGAACAGGTGCACATAACTCCTCCGGAATGGCAAAATCGCATTTTTGCATTTTGTCGAGGTCCCGCATTCTCCATACCCCCTGCAGTAAATCTCGTAAAGTCATTGTCTTGCTGACTGTCACAAGAGCTTTGGCAAGAGCATGCTGAGGGATGTCAGCGCCTGTCGTTACATTGTAATAGGTGAAGCGCTCGGTTTGCGAAAGACCCGACTGAGATAAGAGTTTAGGTATTTGACTTCCCCGTTCTAAAATCACAGTCTGCCCGTTTGTTCCTGGCGGGACATCTACATCATTCAGGTAAACAATTCCTTTCATGGCAGGGGGAAGGTTTTCCAGCATCATCTCTGCAACTTTCATGCAGCTCATTCCCCTAAACCAGGCTCCCACATCGATACAGGCATCATAACCAGCTAAGGATCTGAAAAATTCCTTAAGTCCCATGGGATAAGGAGTCACTTTTGGAGCGGAGCGTTTGAGGAGGTTTATTGTTTTCCCATCAATGGCAATATCTGGAGCGGGACGAAGAGACGAATGGAAGGTATCTTTATTCCATAGTGTCCCTGTGAATCCCTGCACCGAACGAAACATCCCTATGAGATCCTGAGGATTGCATGAAAGACGCTGAGGATATGTGCCTACTTCCGACCATCCGTACAATTTTGCAAATCTCATCCTGTTTTCAATGCTCTCATTAAAGACCATGGCTGCTTCTTTTAATTCTGAATCCTGGATGGAGAACAGATCTTTGCCTGCAACTAAATGTAATTGAGCAAATTTTTGGTATCCTTTTGTCTGGTTGAGGGGGACGCCTCCCGCTTGATACTCTGCAAGAGCCTCAGCTTTACACTCATCGATTAATATCTTCAATTGCTTTTCTGTCACTCCCATGCGGGTATAGTAGAGCATGGTGTACATCAGGGTTTCCAACGGTGTGCCAAATTCACTTCCTTCGCTTGGAGTGTCGCTTCGTACAAAGGGAATGGCTCTACATGTTTTGGCAATACGGGAAAGGCCAAAATGTTCATTGCAGTTTTTACTCATGATGAGAGGGAATAAGCTCTTAATGAGCTCTTTGCCAAGGGCAAGTTGCGCTTTGGCCCTGTCGTCTGCCTCTAAAACGGATCTTGGGACTTCTTTTACTTCTTTTGCGGACAATAGATAATTGATAAGAGAGTCACTTTCCTGTAAACCGGCCATTTTGATAAACATTTTGGCTAAATAAGGCTTTATCTCCGTCTCATATTTTTTCTCATCAAAGACCCTTTCACTCTCTTTTGTGATGTTAAAAAATGGAGCGAGAATAGGATCTTTAACGAGTTGTGAAAAAGTATTGTAGAGCAGAGACTGGATGGTTTCTCCGATGCTCTTCCATCCTCCCCGAGAAAAATTCATTTCTTTAAGACAATCGAGGACCATATCGGTTTCGTCGATGATCAGATCTCCCTGTATGCCAAGGGTATTCATAATCTGTTTGATCAGGAGATACTTTTCAGGCTCACCAGGTAAGTTTGTGATAATCTCCTTGTAATGAAGATAAAGAGTGCTTACGGTGGTCTGATTGACAAGGCAATAACTCCTCCTTTTCTTTACCCTCTCGAATTTTTGCAGTATTGCCTTCATATCGTCAATTGTCAGTGCTGCCTCTTTTTTGATTTCTATGGTTTCAACTTCCTGATTCAAAAACTCCCCAGACAACGCGCGCATGTCTTCGAGATTCGTTTCAAAAAGTTCATCAGGGGCCAAAATAATCGGGACATTGTCTCCCCGGCTATTGAGAAAAGCTAAAAGAGGAAGGATCACTTTTGTCTTACCGCTACCCATGATCAATTGGTTCACCACACGACTGCATTCTTTATCCTGTTTGAGAACCATAGAACGGAGCGTTTGGACCTGGGTTTCTTTCAAACGAAAGGTGCTGTAATATTCAAAAACAAGCATGGCCGGTTCGTTGTGCGGTTGATAACTTCTTTCTGTGCGCAGCAAGGTATTTAAATCGAGCAGTGCCTTCCCTTTTTTCTGATCTTTTGCCTCTAAAACTTCCGATGCTTTTTGATGTACCCTCTTCAAATGTTCCCATTCAGTACAATTGATCAGATAGTGATGAAGAAGTTTTATAAGCTCTTTAATGTCTCCATCCGATAGATGAGGATTTTGTTTCAGTAAAGCTTTTCCATTGTTCTGCAAAAGAAAAATAATCAGGTCATCTATCGTCAATTCTTTTTTCTTTTTACCGGCCAATTTCAATTGCCATTTGACAGCTTCATTCGGGTCTGCAGGTAACTTATTCGCTAATTGTAGAATCTCTTTTTTTTGACTTTCCGTTTTTGTTGTATAATTATCAGACACTTTTTCAAAAACATCGTGGATTTTTTGAATCTGCCCCTCTTCAAATTGATAAAATTTTTGAGCGGCCTGTGCGATGGCATCCTCTTCTACGCTTTTTTGAACACGCAGATATTCGGCTTCCTCGACCTTTGATTTTTCTTTTGGCGCTTCAAGACTTTTCATTAAGGCATGGGTGCCTTGCAGGTCCACGCCGCCTGAAACTTCCCTAAGAGATAGTTGATTTGCCGTTAGTACTGATTGAATAGTCGGAACGGGTATGGCATGATCCGGTTCTAAAGAAGGAATTTCCCGGGCCTGTGCCATTCTTTGCACTTGTGGTAAGATGTTTGGGTTTTGGTCTTCCCCAAGATTTGCAGCAACTGGGAGCTGCTCTCCAATTCTATCAACCACAGGCGGCTTAAGTCCTTCGAAATGGCCAGGAGCTATGTTACTAAGAAAACACCTAAGAGTTAGGTCCGATTGTAAAGTTCTTCTCTCATTATCTCCCGAATTCAGAGCAAATAGGACCATAAGGTCCCTGATGGCCGATCTTTGTTTATCGTTTTCTAAATTCAGCAGTACAATTTCAGAAATTACCTTCTGCCTAACCATTGGGTCATTTGAGGAGATCTCCCTTAAGAAATATTTCGCCTTCTTGTCAAAATACTTAGCTCCCTGTCCAAAATAAATTTGGGGCTGGGGGCTTTGGACCGTTGGTAAGCTTAAGAAATCTAATAAACCTTCCCTTTGAGGAAAAACGGGCGGGATGAAAGTCCCCTGTTTGGGTTCCTGATAAACTTTTCCTTGTCTTGAGGCTTCTCCCGTTAATTGCCGTAATCGTTGTTTGAAGACGGGAAATTTGTGGGGAATATTTTTTTCTATATATGTGAGAAGTTCCAGTTCCTCATCGGGCGCCAGAAAAAGCTGTTTGGCATGTTGTGCAACGGAATAGAATTTTACTAATATGGAGAGGGATTTTGGATTGATTTTATGGGTATTTCTCATTTGCAGATATAAGGCTTTGACAGCCAGGGCTAATCCTTGAGGGGAACGATCATTGCTCTCGTCATGCAAATTAACCAATTGAAAGATAAGTTCTGCTTCTCTTTCCGAGTATCCCTTGGGACGACCGACCAGACTCTGCCTGAGCAATACGCTCGCTTCCTCATAATTTTTATGGGCAAGATGCAAGTAGGCAATGTAGAGATTTTCTTCCGGATTTTTACCGGCAAGTTTTCCACCCTTTTCGACGATCTCATAGTAACCGGCCTTTTCTCCCCTTTCCCATTGTATTTTAAACGCCCTGGACAATGGGCCATTGTTCCCGGGAGAAAAGACAATTCCTTTTGGAATGAGATACTTGCGTTTCTGTTTTTTCCCTTCCATTGCTAAAAATCCGGAAAAAAAGGGAAGTTGTTTTGGAGGTTTTTGCAAAGGCGCCAAGTGAAACCTTGGATCTTTTGAGTAAACAAGTTGTTTTTTTTCATTCGCTGTAAAGGCAATTCCCAGGGAAGAAAATGTAAACCCATGGTCTTCCCCTAAGAAAATCGAATCGATCGGTTGAAAATCATGTAAATGGGTAGAAAGGGGGGTTGGACATTGATAAAGGTCCTGTAAATTTGCTTTGTTTTGTAAATCGCGCAACTGAAGAATTTTGTAGAAATCGGGGAAATGAGGGGAAAATTCCACTGCAAATTCCAACGTATTGTCCTTTTCATTTTCAATAACCATTTCAGCTCTCTGTCCCTCATCCTTTATCAGGACCCAATGGCGGCGCCCCTTAACAAGGGCCCCTGGCCTAAGCTCTCCATCTAATTCTGCATCGGGAACATACTTATACCATTCCCCATTAATTTCTTTATGTATCTGTAAGGATCGATCTGCTTTTGAAAAATAGACCTTATATTTCTCATGAATCCCTTGTTCAGTCGTACATTTTAATTCATATAACCCTGGTGTCGGGCACGTAGTAATAAAAAGTCTTTTTCCGAAGACTTTTTGGAAATTGGGGTGTCTCATCAACTCTGCAGGTAATGTTCCAATAATGGTATCTCCATCAAGAATGGTCAAAGGATTGAAATGGATTTTATATTGACCATTCACGGAATGGAAATGAGGGTAAGCCCCCGCCCATCCCATATTTTTACTGCCAAGAATATCTTCAGAAATCTGTTGTAACAGCTTTTTATGGAAAGAGTCGCCTAAAGTGCCGATTTTCTCATCGACTTGGCTCAAAACTTTACTCATTTTTTCTGCTGTATGGGGGAAGGATAGATTTATATCGAAACCAAAGGTGGTCACAAACGCAATGCCTTTATAAATTTCCAGATATTCTTCTTCTGACAGGCGATCCGCTTTATAGAGGCTTGCAATGTAGTGCTGGTAGCAAAGGGCCTTTACCCTTTTCCCTTCCAGGGTATGGTCGGCAATTGTGGAGGCAATTTGTCGAAACTCTTTTCGAACATCTAAACTAAACTTTATTTCGATATTGGAATTGGCCGCTCGGACACACTCTCTTAAATGATCTGCAAGGGCAAGGAAAAATAGCTGCTGCTGGATATTTCCTAAGGCCTTTTGTAGAATATACTGTTCTTCTATAAATGTAAAAACTATATCCAACAACAAAAGGTTGCTGCTCATTTCATTCAAAGCGTGACCGGAAAATAGTTGATAAATTAAAAAGAACTGGTAATCAGTTTCCGATAAGAGTTCGGGATTTTCCCGAAAATAGGCAATCAGATTGGGTAATTTAGTTTTTTCATTGGAAAGGGTAAAGGCAAGTTGTTGCGTATTTTGCCGGCTTAAACCAGGTATTGCCTTTATCGTCGCAGCCCGATTACTTCTTGAATCCCATCTGACACGTAAAACCTCTTCTTGTTCATCAGCAGAAGTGACCCCTTTCATTGTGGTCAATTCTTTTAAGCCTTGATCTTTGATTCGATCCCTGACTTGTGAAAATAAGTATTGCTGTTTTCCATAGGTGTGATCGATATGGCAGCAGTCTCTTTCCACCTCGTTTCTTCTTCCCGAAAGTATGGACCATATTACTATTCGCTCGTCCGTTACATCCAAGATAAATATTTTCAAATTGCCTAACTCTTCTCCCCCTGTTTTAACCTTGGGAAGATGGGGGTTACGAAAGAAATAGGTAAAGAGCACCTCCATCTCGTTCAATATTTGGCACTGTTTTGAAAAGGGACAATCATCAGTCCCCCAACTGCCAAAGGCCGCTGAAAGTTTATCCTTATCTGATCTGTTTACAAAATTTGGGTCAATCTTTCCAAGTTTATCTAAAAACGAAGAATCTATGATTATTGCTTTGAGTGCATCATGGATAGAATCTATCTCACCATCCCTTATATGAATAGTTACCCTTCCAGTCTTATTGTTAGTGGGTACTAATAAATTTACACTTAGTTTATCACCTGTTAATGATAAGCATGCTTCATCAAATTGTTTGCGCAATTCAGTGTTAAATAAAACAAAATAAGGAGATTCATTACATTCCCTTATAGAACGTCGAATATTTATCATAAATTTATTATCGATTTTTGACCCTAACTTACTATTGAGAGCAACAAGAATGATCATAAGGGCAAATTGCTCAGGGGAACCTCTTTCCTCCTCCGGCACACCTGCAAGATTGGAAAGGAACAACTGACTTAAACGCAAAACTAAAGCCATTGTCTTTTCTATTTTTTCCGGTTCCACTCCTTCTGTCCAATTGTCGACGAACTTCCCGTAAGAGCCCATCGAAGTCACAAACTGCAGGACCACTTCCGTAGAGAGGCTATATTCTTCTTGTGCACGTAGAGTTCTGCATGTATCGATTACCTTTTTCAGTTCAGTTTGGAACTGCTCTAAAGTTTCGGGCATTCTTTCCAGCCTGTGATGATCTGCGGACGATACTAAAGAAAAGTTTGCCTTAGGAGTAATGGACAGATCGACCTCATGTTCCTCAAATAACTCTTTTTTTAAAACAGTGCCCTGAAGCACAGTTATTTGGCTCAAGTTGATCTCAACGCTCTTTACAGGAGAAGAGCTTTCACAATTTTTTACTTTAGTCTGAATATCAGTTACCATTATTTGGGCAACTTTAAGTTCCTCGTAGGAAATCACCCCATTTTTATATTGTTTTACGCTGTTTTGGGCAAAACTTTCGGTGCACCGCTTGAGGAGTTCAAGCCTGTACCAGTAAAGAGGCAAATGCCCTGTGGACAGTTTAGTAAAGTAGACTTCCAGACTATCTCTTCGTAATGCAAAATTAAAACGTTTATACCTCTTTGTCTCAGAAGTTTCAGAACGAAGGAGTTTCATGAGGGACATCCAGGAGCATGTTCCCGATCTTTGATCGGTAACAAAATCGGTTTGGCTCTCAAATTCGAGATCTCTTTTTCCTTGAAGCGCCGGAAGTATTCTGTCATAAATATCACTCGCAGAATGATTCCAGGGTGTTTTTCCATCTTCCGGGCTTACAGTGACTACAAGTTCATTCAAGGCAAGGAAAAAGTTTTTGTTCGCCATTAAGGACTCATCGATATCACAGAGACGAAGAATGGGTTTATGTTTCGTTTTTAGTTTTATTTCTTTCGCCTGATGATTTTGAATACCGTCACCCGGATTCACCACAGTAAAGGCAAATTTTCCATTTTTTCCTTTTTCAACGATATAGAACATGGAATGTCCTTCCCCTAAATTTTGCCATCCACCTGTCAGGATGAATCGCTCCCCTTCCTGCATGTTTTTTATCTTATCGCAAAGAAATGTAGAATATTCCTCAGATTGCCTTTGATACGTTTCAAAGGGATTTGGGACCTTGGGATCGAATTTAGGTTTCATTGACTCTTCTACTGCGACACATTCTTCTAACAGGGCGATCATTTCCTTTTTTTCACTGAATAATCCGCTTGTCTTTAAGTAAGGCAATAAAAACTTGATGTTTTTAACTGGATCAGCCCCTTCAAACCCCGTTCCGAATAAAAATGTATCCCCGTGAATAAATCCTAATTTTTGATCATCTATCTCTTCTAACAGACTTTGCTTCTCAAAAAGAGTCTCTAAAGATGCAATCGACTCCTCTAGTTCAGAAGTAAATGTATGTTCTATCCCTTTCTGCTCACAAGCCTTAAATACCCGCTCTGCCTGTAGATAAACTGTTATCTGTTCGCGGGAGAGGCTTTGAGGTGCTTTTTTTATGCTGGCAGCCAGAGAGTTAAGCTCTTTGCTGATGTCTCCAGTAGCATTAGATTTAGAAATCTCCTCTATTAACTCGGTAGCCAATGAGTCTAATTTAACTTTTGCTGCGGCATCCGGTTGAGCCAGATAATAGCGAAATTCATGGAACTTAGATTTTAAATAGATCATATGATTATATTGATAATTAAAAATTGTAAAAAATATATTTATTTAAACTAACCAAATCAAATTTATCATTATAAAATAGTTTGAATAAAAAAGATAGTAAAATGGTAACCAGGGCGAGACGCCCTGGTTACCTTGGGGCAGGGCGAGACGCCCTGGCTACCTTAGACGCCCTGGCTACACAGAAAAAACTGCATTGATGATATAAAATAAGACGATCGTAAGAACGGCTCCTGCCGGGACGGTAAAGAGCCAGGAGATAAAGATGTGGCGCATGGTGCGAAGGTCCAGCGCTTCGATCCCGCGGGCAAGTCCAACGCCAATCACAGAACCGACAAGGGTGTGGGTGGTAGAAATAGGCAACCCTAGCCGGGAGGCCAGTAAAATGGTTGCAGCTGCACCAAATTCGGCAGAAAACCCTCTTGTTGGAGTCAATTCTGTGATTTTCCTACCGATTGTCTCGATCACGCGCCAGCCCCATGTCGCAAGCCCGAGGACAATTCCTCCCCCTCCAAGAGCGAGCACCCATGTAGGAATAATTGCCGACTCTGAAAGCGATCCGGTCAATAAGATGTCAACGGAAGCTGCCATTGGCCCGATAGCGTTCGCCACATCATTGGCCCCGTGAGCAAAGGCCATCAGACATGCGCTCATTACCTGAAGATAGCCAAATATTTTTTCCACAAGGCTATACTCCAGATTGGAATCAAAAGGGGCTTTAGGTGTGATCATTCTCTTCAAAATGAGATAGCTGATCAGGAAACCTGTACTGCCGCATAGTATACTGATGCCCATCGATTCAAGAAAATCAAATTCAAAGTGAACGCTGTTCAAACCTTTGTATAGCAAGATCAATGACAGGATGAAAAGGATTCCAAAAACAAAAAATGGGGTGATCCTCTTTGCGGAAAGTACCGGATTTTCCGTATAGAAAATGTGGCGGCGCAATAGATTAAAGAGAGTGAATGAGAAAATGCCGCCTAAAAGAGGGGAAACGATCCAGCTCATTGCAATAAAAGACACCTTTTCCCAATAAATAGCCTCCAGGCCTCCGATTGTCAGACCAAAACCGACAACAGCCCCCACGATGGAATGGGTTGTCGATACAGGCCAACCATAATAGGATGCAATTTGGAGCCAGACCCCTGCGGAAAGCAGGGCTGCCAACATTCCATAAACGATAAGAATGGGGCTTTGAAAAATAGAGGGATCGACAATCTCCTTCTGAATCGTTTCTGACACATGCGATCCAAAGAAAAAGGCTCCGCAAAATTCTAAGACAGCAGCAATAATGACAGCCTGCCGGAGTGTCAACGCACCCGATCCGACAGAAGTTCCCATCGCATTGGCAACATCATTGGCACCAATATTCCATGCCATGTACGCCCCGGCAATGATCACCAGCCCTAGTAAGACAGTTTCCGTCATCTGCAATTATCCTTAACTTTTCTCTAAAGTCAACCGGATGCGCAACGCCAATTTTTCAGAAAAATCAGAGATCGCCGCGATTTCCTCGCAAATTTTTTGCCACAAATAAAATGTTGTATAGGGCATTTCATTTTCGATAGTAAATAATTTTTTCAACAAACTGCGCTGGACCATGTCTACTTCGTTTTCTTTCATCGAAACATCCTTGATCATTTGAGCCACTTTTTCCGCTTCAATCCCTCCGAACGATGACTCTAATAATTCATGCATCTCTTTAATAATAAGCAGTGCGGCATCGAATGTCTGGATGTTTTTGGTTAAAAATTCTTTAAATTCTGTGACAAAGCTCGGACAAAAATCCATTTTCTTCAAAGTGATCAAAACGGCAACATCTCCGATCCTGTCTGCAATTTTATCCTGAGCCATCAGAATTTCAAGAAGAAGGGTATGATCGATGGGAAGAAACAAACTTTTCGGCAGATGATTGCGGATGTCTTCTTTTGCACGGTGAGCCTGATCTTCGAGTTCTCCGATCTGATTGGCTATCTGGTTCATTGTCTCATAATCATGGTTTTCTAAGCATGTGAATAAACCGGGAAGCAAATGGACCGCCTCAGATACTTTGAGCATGTGCGCCCCAAGTAACGCAAATGGAGACCTGCCAAAAAGATTGAAAATGCTTCCTAACATATGCATCCCCCGATGTTAAAACTGCAAAGGTCCTGATGAAAAGAGGTCCGAAAAATTTGATTTCCCGTATCTTATCACACAACAGATATAAGTTCATCTTTAAAATGTAGAATTTTAATAATAGATCATTTTCGTGCCCGTGAAAGTGCAGAGCACAGAAAACCGAAACAAATTTTTGACTTTATAGTCACTTTTATGTAATCTTTCCGTCTTAGCACATTGATGAATGTATCTATAGTTTTTTATTTAAAACGCAAAGACGCAAAGGCGCAAAGGAGGGAAGAATGGAAAATGAGATCTCACACAAAATCATTGGGGCCGCCATTGAAGTCCATAAAATATTAGGTGGCCCAGGATTGCTCGAAGGAGTTTATGAAAGCTGTCTTTGTCATGAGCTTGGACTCCTGGGGCTTAGGACGGAGAGGCAATCAGCAGTTCCGGTTATTTACAAAAATTCTGTTGTTAGAGAGTCCCTATATATTGATATTCTTGTAGAAGGTAAAGTGATTGTGGAAGTAAAAGCAACTGAAAAATCACACCCTATTTATGAGGTTCAACTTCTTACTTATTTACGCCTGACTGCCAGAAAGCTCGGTCTCCTTATTAACTTTGGTCAACAATATGTTAAAGATGGTATTATTCGCGTAGTCAATGGCCTCTAAGCTATTTTAGATCCTCCTGAAATAATCTTTGCGTCTTTGCGCCTTTGCGTT
>JABDCW010000027.1:0-5386 GCA_013287905.1 Chlamydiota bacterium
TCCCCTATTCTGAAAATCCTGGAGGATGTTCGAACAAGAAAGTCCCCTCGGCGGGATGCCTTTTTGAAAGCACGAGCCAATTTATCCAGCACAGCGCAAAGAAGTGGCCAAGCAGAGGTGTGGTGGCTTGGTGCGGAAGGTATGGTAAACAGATGGGCGCGCACTAAGGTGCCCATGACTTCTGCACAAATTGCAAAACTATACAATATAGTGTATGAAGGTCTTAATAGTGATGTTGAGAAGTATCGCATAGCCGGCCAGAATGTAAGAGCAACTCTAGTAGGTAGAGACTACTTACCAGGTGAGTATGTGAAAGATGAAGTCAGAGCATTTACCTATTGGCTTGCAAACAGCCTCGCCGCTTGTGATGAGGAATTCTCAATACCTTTGGTCATTGCAACGGCGGCAAAAGCCTATCAGTGGCTGGTCAGCATTCATCCTTTTAATGATGGTAACGGCCGGACGTCTCGTCTGGTCATGGATTATGTTCTCTTGAGGTATGGATTACCTCCTCCCATGCTATCGGATACGTCAGTGGCAATCTGGACTAATCCAGAAGCTGCTGTCTGGAAGGCTTTACAAAATAATGTAGGTCCTGATCATGCCTTTGAATTGGTATGGGAGGGAGTCACGAACAGTTACCGATTTTTGACAGCTGAGAATGATGACGCTGTTAGAATAAGAACCTGAAGAAAAGGGCATAATTTATGAAAAATGACAGAAATGTTGATGCAAGATGTCTCGAGCTTTTGCGCGAAAGCGATGCGATTGAAAACATCACGAATATAAACTACGAGCTGCCTCGGAATAGACAGTTAAAAAAGGGGCATTATGGAGCTTTTCAAGAGTCTCAAAGGTTAGCAAGGGAATATCAACCGCTTAACCTTGAAGAACTTTGCCGATGGCAAGGGATGATTACTTCCGACCAACTTAAATATGGTCATGAGATTCCCCTTAACGCTGTTGCCCACCTTCGTTCGCCAAACTTGCCGATAAATGTCCGCGTAGGAGAGCATGTGGCGCCAGTCTTCAGCGAGGTGCCTGCCTTGATGGAGACTTTTGTCGCAGATCTCAATCAACAGCTGGCTACGATGAAGTCATCCCCAAATATCGTCGGGATCGTGTCTGTCTTAGGTGATTTTTTTCAACGGTTTGAAGCGATCCATCCCTTTGTTGATGGCAATGGACGCACAGGAAGGTTGCTTCTTAATTATATTGCGACGTGGTGCAAGTGCCCGCTCATTGTGGTGAGGCTCAAGGATCGACCCACTTTCTATCCAGCTCACCGCAGCAAAAAAGCGATGCGCTTATTTATGGGAGAAAAAATTCAGGAAGTAGCTGTGAATCGCGAAGGAGACTTGCTTCCTTTAGTCAAACAATATGAATTTAGCGCCCTCTATCAAGATCCTGCCATTCCGGGCCAGCTTATCATTGAATGGCATGAACTGATTCAGGCAATGGATGCATGGAAAAGCGAAATTCCTAATTAGAGGCACGCAAAAGGAGCCAGACATTTCTGCGGGCTCCTTTTGCGCTTCAGTTTTGATTATTTAGTCAATGGTAATTCCGGCGCTTGCATTTCCAGAAAGAGTAATCCCTGTAAAATCATCGCGAGAAAGCAGGAAAAATACAAACAGCAGTCTGGTTTCAGCAGCTACTGGTATGTTTAATCCTGACAGTATGCCGTGCATGGTAGTGCCGACCGGAACGTTTCCCGTCATCGTCGGAGCTAATACTAAAGTGGTATTTCCAACATATGAGAAAGTATCATTAGGAACTGAAGAGGCATAGATCGAGGTCCAAACGTTGAGGGTATGCGAACCTAATGATAAGGGTGTTGTGGTGCTAAAATAAGCTGTAATGGAAGTGATTGTTCCCGCACGGGGCATAGATAAACTATAGGATACAGACGGCGTCACTATTGAACCAAGGGAACTTCCGGGAGAATAGTCGCCGCTGGTGGAACCTCCAAAACCTAGTAAACCTATTGAAGGCTGGAGGCCTATGTTGTTGAAAGCTAAGTTCAATGGCGTGCCCGATACAAAAGGGATAATCGTTCCATTGCCAGCTGGTCCGGCTGATCCTGTTGGACCTATAGCTCCTGGCGCACCTGCTGGGCCTGTAGCTCCTGGTGCTCCAGGTGCCCCTGCTGGACCTGTAGCCCCTGTTGCTCCTGGTGCACCTGTAGCTCCGGTCGCTCCTGTCTGGCCTTGCGATTTAAATATAACCTCAATAGCCTCTGTAGGGCAAGTAGTCGCGTCAGAGCTGGCAAGACCTATAGCTTTCGCCAGGAGAAAATTGCGCAAGTTGCTATCCGGTGTTAATGAATGCATATCATGACTTGATTCAGGAGATGCATCGGCATGTAGAGATATAGTCATCACAGCTAAAATTGCAGCTAAAAATAGATTTTTTTTTCACAGAACCTCCTTGGATAAAGTTGTAAATATTTTTTATCATTCATTTTAGTTTTATAGTCAATATTATTTCAGATTTAGCATGGAAGGAGGTAATTTATTTATGCGTAAATATATGAGCGTAAAGACGCAAAGAAAGAATCTGTTCACATCTTTTTCTTTAGCCAACAGACCGGTAATACCCGATGCTAATACGACTTGGCAATAATGACATCCATGGTCGCTTTAGCACCGGTCAAAATACATTTCCCTTCTGTTCCGCTTTGCTTTAACGGAATGCAGCGGATCGATGCCTTGAGTTCATCGAGCATTTTTTCTGTTTCGATATCGCCGCACCATTTGGCCCGGACAAAGCCACCATGAATTTCTGGTTTTGCCTCATTCTTCGGAGTGAAAAATTGCTTTAGCTCCACAAATGTCGACAGGTCATGATAGATATGCTTATCGCGAAATTGGCTGCTTTGCGCAAAATAATTGCTCTGGATTGATTCGAGGATATTGACAATTTCAGAACTGATTTGATCAAGTCCGATCTTGATTTTATCCTTATGGGGAGCGTCTCTTCTGCTAAGCATCATCACTTTTGCTTTTATATCCCTTGGGCCTACCTCGATGCGCACCGGAACCCCTTTTTTGATCCATTCCCAATTTTTTTCTCCGCCCCGTTTATCCCGTTTATCGATAAATACACAGATCGGTTGATCATAGAAATTTTCTTGTCTGATCCGGTCCGCGATGATTTGCGCATAGGCCAGCACTTCAGTTTCCAGTTCGGGTTTTGGAATGACAGGGATAATCACAACCTGTTTTGGAGCAATTCTTGGAGGCAGCCGCAGTCCGTCATCGTCGCTATGGCACATGATCAGGGCGCCGATCATGCGCGTTGTCACACCCCATGACGTTGTGTAGGCATACTCCATTTCTCCTTGTTTATTGCTGAAGCGTATGTTGGACCCTTTGGCAAAGTTTTGCCCTAAATAATGGGAGGTTCCGGCCTGAAGGGCTTTGCGGTCTTGCATCATCGCTTCCAGGGTGTATGTGCTTACGGCGCCTGGAAATCTCTCTCCCGGCGATTTTTCTCCTAAGATGACAGGGATTGCCAGAACGTTTTCCATGAAATCCCGGTATACTTCGAGCATTTTTAAAGTTTCGTCAATTGCTTCTTTTTCCGTTGCGTGCGCTGTATGCCCCTCCTGCCATAAAAATTCTGTCGTGCGTAAAAAGATCCTTGGGCGCAGTTCCCAACGGACGACATTTGCCCATTGGTTGATGAGAAGAGGCAGGTCTCTGTACGATTCGATCCAGCGGGAAAAAGACTCTCCAATGATCATTTCTGAGGTGGGTCTGACAATAAGAGGTTCTTCCAGTTCACCGGTAGGAATTAATTGTCCATTCTTCTCCTCAAGGCGATGATGGGTAACCACTGCACATTCTTTTGCAAACCCTTCCACATGCGTTGCTTCCTTTTGCAAAAAGCTTAAGGGAATAAACAATGGAAAATAGGCGTTCTGATGCCCGGTATTTTTTATCCGTTCGTCGAGTTGTCTTTGCATCCCTTCCCAGATCCCATACCCCCAAGGTTTAATAACCATGCATCCGCGGACCGGAGAATTTTCTGCCATATCGGCTTGTTTGACTACCTGTTGGAACCATTCCGGAAAGTCTTGCGAGCGCGTTGGTGTGATGGCTGTCTGTTCTTTTTGCAATTCTGGCATAATTTACCTATATTATAGCTTATTTGAAAAACATCATGAATCATTCAGGATAAAGACAATGATGACAAGTTACAAGTAAAAAACAATGATGATTGTGAAAGGGGTGCAAGTAAAAGTGGGGGTAGCCAGGGCGTCCCCGCTCCAGGTACATGACATTAGAACGAATTCCTGAATTTTTTTCAACCAAGATGGCTCTAAGCCAATCCTGATCTCGATCTTGATCATGATCTTAATCTTGCTTTTCGGTGAAGAGCCAGATTAAGATCATGATCAAGATCGAGATTAAGATCAAGATTTGCTTAGACTTTTCCAGGGCGCATGACATTAGAAAAATAATTTAAATTATTTTTCTAATGTCATGCGCCTTGGTCCTCCCGCCCTGCTTTATTTGCGTTGAATGCTTCCATTTGTCACAGTCTTTACCTTCACTGACTTTTGGCATGTCAATACCTCTATTTATTATTTGTTTGTAGTATTATTTGCTATTTACTATTATATACTAATAAGTTGTAGAAAAACAAGAGTAATTTCCGTTACAAATTTCATAACTCATAAAACAAACAGTTAGCAAAGGTGCAATATGAATATAAGCATGATTAGTGCCATTTATGGGCAATTGTATCGGGTTTTTGATTTGGATGCTGTCCAGAATTTGAAAAACCCTCTCTTTGATGTGTTTTTAAGTTACCCAGGATTATCTTTTAAAGAGGCACAAAATGACCAGCTGACCATAGTCCCCTCTGACCGTTGCTATACAAACCTTCAAGATTATAAATTAGAAATTTATAATATGGCAATCATCCTGTTATCGGGATCGATCATTCTTTATAAGCATTACCATTTAAAAAGTTGGAACAAAACCGATTTAACAAGTTCTCAACAAGTTCAAGTACCTCAACTATGTTTGCAATACTTTCCCTCCATTCAAGAGAATACGCCACCATCACCTCCCAGTCTTCCCAGTACGGAAACTGGTTCATCTCATTCCAGAGGCGGTCTGCTTGATGCTACAACCCAAATCTGTTTGCCTGATCCTAAAGAGGACCCTTCAATAATCGTGAACACAACTTCCTGTATAGAAGGTAATGTTGATGTAGAGGAATTTATGGAGTGTTTAAATAAAAGACACCGCAACATGATTCTGTTAGATGTGGACGAAATATTCTCGTTTCTCGGCCGGGGCGGTGTTTTCAATATACTTGACGATTCCAGGCGGGTTAAGGTAGATAAAAACTACCCGGTCATTACCGGCTG
>JABDCW010000027.1:5396-27505 GCA_013287905.1 Chlamydiota bacterium
ATATTGGCGGGAGGTAAAAAAACGCGATGAATCCCGAAGCTTCAGAACATTCCTGTTCAGATATTTTTGGAGAGAGGGCATCTGAAGGATCTCAAGATAATTTCGAAAAGGCGTTCGGTTTTGCCAAAATGCATCAAGTGGGAGTGGAAGAACTTGGACACTCATTACCCTCTGATGTGACAATAGGGCAAGCTAAGCAATTTTATCAGGAGTATATTAATGCTCTTCGCCCTACCCATTTCATCACCTTTGGACAATGCGGAATTCCCGTATTTAGAAGACTCTTGGAAAGACAAGGCAGACTTGAACGATTTATCGTGACATATTGCCCGTGGGATGATGAAATTGCATTTCCTCCGGGATCGAGTGCGCTTATATCACGTAGCGTTGAGTCCCACGAAGCTTTTGCAAGAAAGCTCGAGAGGCGCTTGGTCATTCAATAAAAAGTTAGGGGATTATTCTATTCCAGGATTGATTGTAGAGTTAATTGGGTATAAGGCAAAATCAATTATGGCTCCGTTCCAATCATGGCGTTAAGAAAGTTATTCACCTGAATAACAGGTTCATTAAACGCTTCCTGAAGCTGTAATGGGGTGGAATAATTTTGCCGTAAAAACTCATACATCAAGGGCTTTAATTCCGTTCTGGCAGTTTCCAACTCCTGGAAAAGTGGATGCTTCTGTAATTCAAATTGTTGCACCTGATATTTTTTTGCTAAACTGAGAATTTCTTTGTACTGTTCTGATCCGAAGACAGGTGAAGCATCATTGTCAAACATAATCAGCTTATCGCGGTGCAGTTCTTCTATGTTGTGGGATGTAATTTCGTCTGTGTCTTGAGTAAGCTGCCTCTTTACGTTTAGAAGATCTGTCTCATCTTTGAAAACAGTTCTGATAAGAATTTCTTTATACGTTTTGCGGCTGGTTCTTAACGGCTCTATAATTTCTGCAGCTTGTGATTCAAGAATTTCGTAATTCGACATCTTACTGACAAGCAATTTCACAAATTCTACATCTCTATGAGGGGAGTTGAAAAGTAGTATGGATGTAAGAATCAGCGATTTTTTATAAGGCATTTCTGGTAAAATAAATTCCTGCTGATTTGACTTTGGTATACATTCAATCGATTCCAAATTAAAGACAAGGAAAACAATAGGGGTGATTAGAAATTTTAATAATTTCATGAATTAACCTAGAAATAATAGTGTTTTTATTAAATTTTAATTAAATAATGATTTAAAATCAAGACGATAAAGACTGATTCTTTAAGGCAAAATCAATCAATACGATATTGGCTTTAGCCACATCCTGCAAGTACTTATATTTTAGCCTGTTCAGTTTAAGCTTTTTTACCATTCGGGCAGATTCTGATTTTTGCCTTAACCGAATTTCCCTGGCATCGGCACTTTGCATGCAGCTATATACATCGTTGAATATGCTTAAGACATATTTGTAGCCGGCCTCTTCGACAAGGTCCATTTCAGCAAGAGCCGCAGATCCTGTGACAGAGCAATCCCCGCTGCCAGCCTTTAATCTGGTCATCATTTCTTTTGCTTCCTGAATCAATAGACTGAGAAGTCCGATACAGTTTTGTAAACTCTTTTTGAGTTCTTTCATGGAGGAAATAATTTTTTTTTTCGTTACTTGCGGCAGCAGGCTGTTTTTGATCTCGTCATGAATGCGGTTTTCCAGTTTGTGTTTTTTTGTTACATATTTATCAATCGCTTGTGTAAAGGGCAGGTTTTCAATTTCGTCAAAACCAATTCCCCCTTCTGTGCAATTGATCATTTTGACATCGGGGTGGTTCTTTGCAAAGTCAGACGTCCATTTAGATTCGGCAATCCATTTCCAGACGGTATATGTGGGCTTGCCATAAATGTCGTTTCTGATCATCGGTTTTTCCGGTTCTTGTGCGATGTCAAATTTTTCTTCTTCAATGACACCCGGGGCATAGAGTTTCATGCCGGTATAGCTTAAGTCAAGGCCTATAAAGATAATTGGATCGCATCCCAGCCGAAAAGCAATCTCTACACATAAATTGACAACATTGTGTCCTTCATCGATAAACTCGCTTTCAAGATGAAATTTGTCTTCAAAAAATTCTGAAGTATTATAGCCTCCCGACCCTGTGATATATAAACGCGGGCCCTTTATCGCTTTAAAAGCTTCGTGAAACATGCGGTTCCGGTAGAAGAAAGGGAGATGTTCCGATCTTGTGCTTTGCAACCTGGTCAGCTGGCATAAATTTGGATCTATCCCGGCCCCGAAATGAGGATCGATTCCGGCTGCCTGTAATGCGTTGAGAGCCGATCCTCCGGCAAAAATGATCGCTTTATCCCGTAAACCCCTAAGCATTTTCAGGTGTTTGGACAAGGAAGGGCCGGCTCCACAAATAATGGCAGGAATCTTTTTAAATTTACCAAACAGGTGATTTCCAAGATAAGAATCGGGGAGATAAAGGATGTTTTGATAAAAATTGCGATAAAAATGGGCCCCAAACTTTAAATACTCCTCCAAGGCTACCGTGGTGATGGATGCATCGTATTTAAGCTTGTGGCTTACAGTGTCAAAAACTTCGGGTTTCATTTTAAGATAAGCCTTTAAGCCGGTAACAACCACGTTTTTCATTTTTAAGTCCCAGGGAAGAGTGGAGAATATCGAGCTTTGTGCCTGGATATCTGAAAAAAACAAAAGTTGCACCTGGCAGTCGCGAAGAATTTTACTGCCCTGTTTCGTTTCCAAAAGTTTTTGGATGACGCCTAAATCGTCCTCCAGGAAAACCAGGCGATGTTTGCGATTTTTTTTTAGCCAGGATCTGGCAGCCTCGTAGTAGTGCCCGCACCCAACTCCATACACACAAAGCAAATGGGTATCGCTTAAAGGTAATTGTGCAAACCAAAGGGCCGCCTCCTTAGCTGCCGACCCGTTTTCATGATAGGTAAGTCCATTTTGGATATTTTCGAGATTCGGTTCATTTTCTTTAGTGGTGGAATGGTGTAAATAACTGCCATCATAGTAGGGAAGCATCCATGCTTGCTTTGGGCAAATTTGCGCCCACCGTTCAATGTTTTTTTGAAACCGCTGAGACATATTTATTTTCCATTAAATAGATGCCAGGCGACCGGCGTTCCTTTTTTCACTGGACAGAGGAGCTGTTTGCCGATCACATTTGGCAGCTCTTTTGGCGCAAGTCCACTGTTTGGTCTAAGAGTCTTGATGTGTCCTTCTTCCACTGCTGTACCAGCCTCAAGATCAGCGATAAAAAACAGGGAGGGGCGGTGTGAAAGGGATGTCTTTTCCGATGGCAAAGGGGTATATCTGATTGTCCCAAGCGATTCCCAAGCTTTTCTTGATTCTTCGACCAAAGAGGTAAATTCATGAGGTTCCAGTGAAAAAGGGCCGTCGACATCTCCATCGGCCCTTGAAAGGGTAAAATGCTTTTCAATAAGGCAAGCGCCTAAAGCAACGCTTGCGATTGGAACTCCGAGGCTTAAGGTATGATCTGATAATCCTATATGAGTATTGAAACTTTCAGCCAGATGGGGAATAGTCCGTAAATGGCAATCAGAAGGGGTCGAAGGATAAGCTAAAGTGCATTTTAAAAGAATCAGATGTTTACAGCCGGCGTTTCTGGCTGTCTCGACAGCAAGAGCGATCTCCTCTAAGGATGCTGCGCCGGTCGATAAGATCAGAGGTTTGCCAGTTGCTGCAGCTTTCCGGATCAATGGTAAGTCAACAATTTCCAATGAGGCAATTTTGTAACAGGGGACGTCAAAGCTTTCCAGAAAATCAACAGCTGTTTCATCGAACGGAGAGCTGAATGCAATGAGGCCCAATTCGCGGCAGCGATCAAAAATGGGCTTATGCCAATCCCAAGGGGTATATGCTTCCTTGTACAAGTCATATAGGGTTTTTCCATACCACAACGAAGAATGGTCGCGAATGACAAAATCACCCTCGTGTATATTTAAAGTGATCGTATCGGGGGTGTAGGTTTGCAGCTTGATGGCTGTGACGCCGCTTTTTTTCGCTGCCTCCACCATTTTTAATGCTCTTTGCAAAGAGGTGTGATGATTGCCGGACAATTCCGCTACAATCATTGGGGGATGGTTTGTCCCGATCGGGCAGTGGCCTATATAAAACTCTGGGGGTTTCATGCTTAACCTTTAATGATACGAATTTTGTCGTTTGGAACATACCCTAATATACCGTCAGATGTAATAATTTTCACCCAGGAGCCATCGTCCACAATGTCGATTACTTCTACCCTGGTTCCTGCAGGAAGCGGCCCATTGCCTGCGTTCGCATATTGAATTCCCGCATCGCGTTTTATATTGGCGGAATGAAGCAATATGGCTTCGACTGGAGAAAAATACTGTGTATAGACAAAGCTTACTAATAAAATGGCGATTAAACAAGAAATAATTTTCAACCCATGTTTTATCTGAGTTAAAGGATGTTTAATCATGAACGCCATTAAAATCAATGCAATCAAAGATAAGGTGAAAAACAGCTGCAAACGTTCAGGCAATGACAGGAAAACAGGGAAGAGTGTTTTAACATTATTTTGCGCTATCCCAAGTTTTTTATCGACAGCGGTCAACGCCTCTTTTATGTCTGCAGACCCTGGCTTGAGAACTTCGGCTTGGGTATAATAAAATTTTGCCTGAGGGTATTCTTGTAATTGAAAATAGGCATTTCCGATGTTTACGAACAGTTTTCCATTTCCATGCGAGGGTAAGCTGGCATCTTCCAGTTGTAAATAGTTTGTTAAAGAACGATTAAAAGCAGTTTGTTTTTCCGCTATTGTTTTAGCTTCTTCTCCAATGCGGTATTCATCCATGGCGATTTTCAGCTGACCCTTATCTTTACTTGCAGGATATGCAAGCAAAAAAATGACGATGGGAATGACCAGGCAACCTGGTATGATCCAAATCAGCGGATATCTTGAAAAAAAGTTTTTTTCCGAATTTGCTAAGGTTTCAGGGACTGCCTGTTTATTAATGTTTTTTAAAAGATTTGCCCCTTCTTTTTCTATCGATGTGTAGTTTGCTTTTGTTTTGTTAGAAAAATGGTGCTCATTTAAGCCTGACAGAAAAGTTTTCACCTGCCCAATAGTGCCCTGGTCTGATAATTCTTCTGTGTCAATTTGTATGTTTTTGATCATATTGGCTTCTAAAAGGGCTGTTTTCAATGCATATGTGATCCCATAAAAATAGGCGCCAGATCCTTTAGGAGACATTAAAGACCGTTTGAATATATTCAGGCTATCTGGCAACGATTGGTTGACCGTTTTACGAAATTGGCTATTCAGGCGTTTCAGGCAATAAATTAAGGTAAGTCCTATCGGCAATATACTCAAAACCCACCAACTGCCGAAATTAAGATTTTTTAGATCAGACTCGTTTAAGACAAAGCTTTCAATATGACTCTTTTCAGCGTTATAATTTTTTTCGGCAGGCTGGGGGGTAACTGTTTGTTTTTGTTCCTGTAGATGTTTTGACGGACGCACTATAATGGGAATAGCCTTGCTTTGCAAGGTAATATATTTTGCCAGATTCGGGTCAAAATAAGAGAATGAAAGGGGGGGGATTTCATGAATATCTATGATCAGCGGCCGTAACGAGACCTTTGCCCGTATCTCATTGCCGTTAAGCGAGAGAATCGGGGGAAGGTCGCCGGTCCGAAAAAAACCGCTGAATCCCGGCTGGCAGCAAATATCTGGCAGGGGAAGCACCCTGAGAGGTTGTTGTCCGGTGATTGTGAGCTCAAGTGAAAATGTATCATCCAGATAGATTTGCGGACTGTTTAATAAAGCAGTTTTAAATTCCAGTCCCGTGCCGATAGCTCCATTAAATGATTTAGGGGTATCCTGGTCGGGAAATGGCAGGACGGTTATGGTCACAACGGGAGCCTTGGAGGTCATTTTTGGCGAGATACGGACGCGCTGCCCTTGCTCATTTTCGCGATAGGCGTATCCTTCTATCATCGAAGGGCCTAATGGATAAACTCCTGGTTTAACCGCCTCGACCATTTGAGAGATCTCTTGAATACTGATGCCATTGACGACATTGTTTTTGATCTCTTTTTCTCCGATTTTGATAAAATCGGCCGGATCTAAAAGAGGCAACTCTTCTTTGTCCAATTGGATGAGACCTGTGTAATAGTAGTTATATTTTAATGTAGTCCTTTGCCCGGGATACAGGACGTTTTTACCGGCGATGGCAGATTCTAATACGAGTTGCGGAGGCGAAGAGGAGGGAGAGGTGCTTTCCTCATCCGCGAATAATGACAGGGCAGACATTGTGAGTAACAAAGGAAAATATACCGAACGCAATTCAAAAATTGGTTTTTGACTGCGTCGGCTTTGCGTCAAAATTTTTGTCTTCACTCGTGCCTTGCCATAGGCAATGGTCACTCGCTCCAGACGAAAAATTTTGAGCAGCCTCCTTGTCAAAATCCCAACTTTTGAACCACCTTCGGTATAGCTGATAAAGTTTAAGGTCATATTTGTTCTTTTTTCCAGATCCTTCCATTGATCATCGTCCGATATTCTTCAGATGCGATAAATTCGGCATGCATTAAGTATTCGCCATCATTTTGCCGTTCATAAATTTCGAGCCCTTCCAGTGCCAGTTCCCCCCGAAATTCCCATGCTATGGTTGAAGAATCTATGACGCCAGTCCCGCTGACGATCCCAATAGGTTCGCTGGAGAGTGTGATAAAAAAAGTTTCGGGAGTGATATTTGAAAAAAGAAAATGGTTGATAGCGTTTTCTTTTCTTCCTTCAAGCTCGATTTCCTGGATGGCACTAATTTCTGCTTCTGAAGTGCGCTCTATTGTCCACTTTGTGCAATATTGTAAATAGGAGGTAGAAGTATTAAGGGTGATAATGCCGTATCCAATCCATATTCCCGGTTGAAAAATAAAGAGATGTTTTTCCATTAAAACATAAACCTCCGGCTATAAATACTTTGTAAAATTCCGAGTGCAATCATAGTCGACAATATCGATGAGCCTCCATAAGTGACTAAAATTAAAGGAACTCCAGTAATCGGTAAGAAGCCGCTCATCATTCCTGTATTGATCAGGACATGCATGGCAAAATAGACGCTTATCCCCGCCGACAACAGCCGCCCGAATTGATTGCTTGCTACTGCCGAGACTTGAAATCCAAGATAAATAAGCGTATAGAAAAGAAATAAAAGAACAAGAAGACCAAGAAGGCCGAACGACTCTCCGAATGCAGCAAATACCGAATCGGTATAAGCCATGGGGAGCCATCCGCCTCCTGTATACTCCGCTGTCCGCCAGCCTTGGCCGGTTAATCCGCCAAGCGAGATTGCACTAATGGCAGCGGTCTGGTGATGAGTATGGGGATTTAGTCGATCAAACTGGTAGTCTTTTAAAAAAAGCGTGGCATAAGGGCGGATATCCTCATGCGAGATGATCCCTAAAAAAATCATCGCGACAACAATAAGGGCAATGCTACCCAGCCATGTCATGATTTTAATCACAATTGGCTTCACCCCTCCAAAATAGAACATGACTAAAGTGATGGGAAATAACACAAGGGCTGTTCCCAGATCGGGTTGTTTTAAAATCAAAAGAAAAGGAACGCCTGAGATCAGTCCTCCGCAGGCGGCCGTTGTCCAGGTGTTTGTTTTCCCTTGTCTTCTTTCTAAAAACCAGCTTAACGTTATAACGACGACAAGCTTTGCATATTCAGAGGGTTGAAAGCTCATGTTTAAAAACGGGATTCGGTACCAACGATGCACACGCTGGATCGAATCTGTGAAGAACAGACCCGTGAGCATCAATAAGATCAATACATAAAAGATCCATGTCCATTCGCGCAATTTATTGTAATCAAATCCCGCGCATAAAAAAAAGACTACAGTTCCAAGTGCAAACCAGCGCAGCTGCTGCTTGACTATGGGGGTAAAAAAAGTTCCTTCAATAGATTCCTGGTTGCTTTCTATACTAAATGCTGATACAATGAGCAAACTAATAAACAGTAATAAAATAATAATAGGAATGAAACGAAAGTCAATGCGTGCAAGATAGCGATAATTCCACATGGGTGAACCCCTGGTCACTTATATTCTATAAGTTTTAAGTCTACCTTATTTTTATCCCTTTGTAAACACGGGAGTTTGGACAAAAATCAATGCGTCTGATACATCATCATTTTGAATGGATTGAATCCACAAATACCTGGGCCAAAGAAAATGCCCATTTACTTCCCCCAGATGCCATGATCATCGTTACTGCAGATGGCCAAACGGCCGGCCGCGGGCAGTTTAAGAGGCCGTGGTCCTCTCCTTTTAAACAAAATATTTACCTATCCTTTTGTTTTTTTGTCGATAAAAACCGCTCCGACCTAGGGAATATCCCTCAGGTGCTTGCCCTTTCAACCATTTCTGTTTTGAATCAGTTAGGGTTTACAGCACGTCTTAAATGGCCAAATGATCTGCTTGTATCGCAAAAGAAAATTGCCGGCATCCTTGCGGAAACAACGATGATTGACGACCAGTTATGTTTTATTTTAGGGATTGGGCTAAATGTCAACATGCCCTTTGATTTGCTTGAAAAGGTTGGTCAGCCTGCAACTTCATTGCTGCATGAAAATCAGTTAATAAAGGGAGAAGAAGTGTCATTGTTTGATCTTCAGCAAATAATGGAGATGCTTCAGGAAGAATTTTTAAAAGATTATGCTGTCTTTAACAAAGAAGGCTTTACTCCCTTCCTGGCAAGGTACCAAACATCTATTTTGGCTATGGACAATAAATAGAAACTTAGGAGGATTTTATGACGATTCCTTTATATCTTCACAACGCCTATCTCAAAGAGGCTGAAGCGACCATTCTCGACGTAATCAAGGAGAATGATAAGAAGTGGCAAATCATTTTAGACCAAACATTTTTTTATCCCCGGGGAGGAGGCCAGTCAACAGATCAGGGAACCATTTTTACAGACAATTGGAAGGGAAAAGTTTCACAAGCATTATTAAAAGAAGATAAAATTGTCCACTATGTCGAAAGCGATCAGCCTCCTTCTGTTGGCACGTTGTTAAAGATGGTTCTTGATTGGGACAGACGTTACCTTCACATGCGATTACATTCTGCTGGGCACGTGGTAGACTTTGCTCTTTACCTCATGGGCTATTCCCCTAAGCTTTTAATGCCCTTGAAGGGCGATCATGGGAAAAAGGCTGTCATTTGCTACCAGGGGACAATAGATAAAGACATTAGAGAAGAACTCGAGAAGAAGGCTAATGACATGGTTGCTCAGGATCTACATTTTTCTTTTCGTTTGACAGGATACGAGGAGCTCAAGAAAGAAACGATCTATCTTCAAGACGGATTACCGAAAAATAAACCTTTAAGATTACTGACATTAAATGGAGTTGGCAGCGTAGCTGATGGGGGAACGCAAGTAAATCAAACATCGGAGATTGGAAAAATTTCTATTCTTCCTGTAGAAAGGAAAGATGGAATGACTTTTATACACTACAGATTGATATAGACTTTGCAGGTGCTATAAAAAATTTAACTATGTGCAGGATGGAATTCAAGTTCTAAGCCGCAAGCTTTGATAGCACTAATAAGCGTCGAAAATCTGGCTTTACCTTTTTGAGAAAGGCTTCGGTAAAAACTTTCCCGGCTCACTTCCATCTTAGAGGAAATTTCTCCCATTCCTCCGTGAGCTTCAACAACATCACGCACTGCCAGCTGGAATATACCCATATTTTTTGTTTCAAAGCTTTCTTCTAAGCACGCATTTAAATAGGCAGATGCATATTCAGCATCCTTTAGTTTTTCTATTAAATGTTCTTTGTAGCTTCTATATCTTTTCATTTTTTACCTCTTTTCATTAAAAGATGGTCTTTCCAATATTCCTGTGACTTGTCGATGTCTCTTTGCTGTCTTCCAAGCTTTCTTCCCATTCGGTATAAGGCTCTTTCCCTGTGTCTGTCCGGTATATTCCAATTTCATAAGGCTTTGTCATGAATTCATCTCCATAACTTAATTGTATCCAAACGGCGACATTTATGCAAAACTTTTAATAAAAATGGCAACTAGGCAAGTTTTACGGACACAAAGTTGGTCAGCAGATAAAATGCATCTTTACGCAAGAAAATTTATATTTTCAAAAAAGGTATCAAAAGAAAGTATATTCATATATACTCAAATTTAGGTATATATAGATATAAATAGGTATAAAATATGGATCCATTCAGTAACCCATTCTCTCCAGGCGCTGGGGCGCCACCACCAGAATTAGTCGGAAGAGGTTCTATTCTCCAAGAAGCGGCCATCCTTCTTGGACGAATAAAACGAAAACGACCCGAAAAAAGCATGCTTCTTACAGGACTACGTGGTGTCGGAAAAACTGTCTTGCTGAATGAAATTGAGCACAAAGCAAGAGAAGAAGGTTATAGAACAATTTTTATCGAAGCTCATGAGGGGAAATCATTGGGCGCATTAATCGCACCACACCTTTGGAAGCTACTTTTTGAATTAGATCGAATGGCGGGCCTTGGCAATAAGGTTAAGCGAGGTTTATCTGTACTACGTAGTTTTATTTCAGCTCTAAAGATTACTGTAAACGATGTGACTATAGGTTTGGATATTGAACCGGAAAGAGGTGCGGCAGACAGTGGGGATTTAGAAATCGATCTGCCGAATCTTTTTGTTGCTTTAGGAGAGGCTGCTGAAGAACGTAAAAATTATATTGCCATTTTTATTGATGAGATTCAGTACTTCAATCAAAAAGAGCTTGGAGCTCTGATTATGGCAATGCATAAAATGCAGCAACGTCAACTCCCCTTGGTTTTGTTAGGTGCAGGCTTGCCCACATTGCTAGGTTTGGCTGGAGATTCAAAGTCATATGCTGAACGGCTTTTTAATTTTCCTGATATTGGGGCATTATCAGAATCGGATGCTGCAAAGGCTTTAAATGATCCGGCTAAAGCAGCAGGGATCATTTTTGAATCTGTCGCTCTAGCTGAAATCTATCGCCTGACAAAAGGTTATCCTTATTTTCTTCAAGAATGGGGTTACCAATCTTGGAATCATGCCTTGAAAAGTCCCATCACTATAGAGTTTGTTCAAAATGCAACACAGACGGTCATTCAACGATTAGATAAAAACTTTTTCCGTGTCCGATTTGATCGTCTTGTTCCAAGTGAAAAAAACTTCTTAAGAGCTATGGCTGAACTTGGTCCAGGCTCACATAGAACTGGGAATATTGCAGATATCTTAAATTCCAAAATTTCTAGTCTTGCCCCTGTGAGAGCTAAATTAATCAAAAAAGGGATGATTTATAGCCCTGCTCATGGCGAACTTGCGTTTACAGTCCCTCTTTTCAATGAATTCATGATTAGGGCTATTCCAAATTTTATCTGAAAAAAACATTACCACAAGGTTTTCATGGTCAATTCTGAAAAACAGACGAATATTTTTAATATCTATTGTGACGAATCTTGTCACTTAGAATGCGATCAACAGAATGCAATGGTTTTAGGAGCATTGTGGAGTAATTATGATATCTCTAGAGCTGTTGCAAAGAGGATCAAAGCCATTAAAATAAAACATGGGCTTTCGCCCTCGTTTGAAATAAAATGGACCAAAATATCGCCTGGTAAAATCGATTTTTATTCTGATATTTTGGATTATTTTTTTGAGGAAAATGAGCTGCATTTCAGAGCTCTTGTTATTAAGGACAAGTCTAAACTACGTCACGAAAGGTTTAAGCAAGATCATGACACTTGGTATTACAAAATGTATTTTGAAATGCTTAAGGTGCTCTTTCATCCTCAGGGACACTATCGCATATATCTCGACATTAAAGATACCCGTTCAGGCGAGAAAGTCCAACAGCTTCACGATGTGTTATGCAACAGCAATTATGACTTTAAACGACAAATTATCGAAAGAGTCCAGACTGTTCGTTCCCATGAAATTGAGCAACTTCAACTTGTTGATTTGCTTATAGGGTGTGTTTTATCAGCCAATAGAAATCATCAAGAAAGTTCAGCTAAACGACAACTCGTTGAAAAAATGAAAAGACTGTCCGGTTATGAACTAACAAAAACAACACTCGTTTGTGAAAAAAAGGTCAATATTTTTTGTTGGTCTGCCAGAGAGGTTTCGGATGTCTGATATGGGTATAACATTGTTGCCGGATCTTCTCTTATTCGAACATTTTAAAGGGAATTGGGAAAATTATCTAATAGCGCTTTATGAGTATTATAATGAAGATTTTGTAGATCACACTCCTTTTTTTGAAGGGGTTCCTATAAGAGTTCGTAGGGATCAAAAATTCAATGGAATGGATCTCACTTTTTGGCATCTTATCTCAGAAGGGAGCGTGGAAGAGGAAAGAATACCTAATATTAGACGATGTGAAAGAATTCGTTGGCCACGAAGACTTATAGAGTGCAAAAACAAGCAGGATGTTAGAGTTTGGCAGAATAAAAGAGCCAAGGGAAATCAGCAGGAGGAACGGGTTATTATTGCTCTCAATGATTTCAGTTATGTTGTGGTTTTGGCTAAAGCCGGAAAAGGATTTAAATTAATTACGGCGTATTGGGTTGAGTCTAAGCATAGACAGAATAAGCTCAGAAAAGAATATGAGGATTATTTAATGGAAAAAAAAGGGGGTTTCGCGTTGTAGACGAACCCCGTACTCCTTCTACACGTGGTAGATGAGCTAATCCTAACGTCATTATAGCATTTCAGTTAATTTTCATCAAGTTTCTTTAAAAAGATGCAGAAAACGATTCAGAAAACAACTCATTTCCCTAAGCTTATATTCTCTTTATGTTCTTTCCACATCTCTTTTGTCATTACGCATCTGAAGCCAAGATGATTGAGACTGGTATCCGGACAAGTCTTCATGCGGGCTGCGATGCGGTAGCCTTTACAATAGCTTTTGTGACATAAAAAAGATCCTCCCCGGTGGACTCTTTTAGAGGCAAATGGTTCATTCGGGTCATAACTTTTCAAAGGACCTATTGGATTGATCGATATTTCTTTTTTTGCCTCTTCCTTATAGTAGGATGCATGATAAAGATCCGAGCACCATTGCCAGACATTTCCCGCCATATCGTATAAGCCATAAGTGTTTGGTTTAAATGTTTTTACTTCTGTCGTCCCCATATACCCTCCAGGCTTAGTACTTTTACAAGGAAACTGACCATGCCAAATATTGGCTTGAGGAGCTTCTTCAGAAAATTCTTCATTTCCCCAAACATACTTAATGTCTTTTTGCCCCCCATAAGCCGCAAATTCCCATTCGGCTTCCGTTGGGAGCCTTTTGCCAGCCCATTTAGCATAGCTTAAAGCATCATCCCAGCTAACCTGTACTACAGGAAAATTTTCTTTTCCTTCTATAGAACTTTCCGGCCCTAGGGGGTGCTTCCAGCTAGTTCCTGGCTTCCATTCCCACCAGACATGACAATTTTTTAAAGGAATTGGGTCTTTAGAAGGTTTAAAGACGAGCGAGGCTGCCACTAGAAATTCCGGGGAAGGCTTTGGAGTCCCGGGAGGGACTTGACTCATGATTTCTTCAAGCGATGGGGGTCTTTCCGCCGTCGTGATATACCCTGTTGCTTTAACAAATTCTTCGAATTGTTTATTTGTGACAAGAGTCGCATCCATCCAAAAACCATCTACCTTTACACGGTGCGGAGGTTTTTCGTCAGGTTTAGAGTCGCTATTGTCAGAACCCATAGTGAACTCACCCCCTGGAATCCATACCATACCTTCAGGTGACGAAGACTTTATTTCTTTTCCAACGCGACTGATACCCCCCGGGCAGCTGCAGTAGCCTAAAGTTGAATTCACAAAAATACAAACAATAAATAAAAAATAGGTATACATACATCCCTAATGTTTGACGTAAGATTTCTGATTTTCTGTTAATTTTTAGCGACAAGCGGCAGATTTGCTTGCATCCAGGCTTGCATGCCGCCGGCGACATTGACAGGTTGAAATCCCTTTTGCTTTGCCAACAGGGATGCGACCATCGATGACCTGTTACCCACCCTGCATATAATTGCCAAAGGACTGTTTTTAGGCAATTGGTCCAGGGCATCCAGAACATTGGCCAATTCAATATGATGTGCCTGATCAATGCGGGCGCTTTGCCATTCGCCCAATGTTCGCACATCGAGAATAAAGTAGTCGGAAATATTCTTATGCAAGGTCTCCACATCGATGACGGGGAGCTTTTTTAACGGTGTTTTTGCATTTTGCCATTGATCGGCAGTGAAAATTCCTTCTATGCGGTCAATTCCGATCAGGCTTAAAGCATTAAGAATTTCCATGACGTTTGCAGCTGTTTCTACAATCAGAACGATGGGGTGATCTTCAGGCAGGGCTACTGCAGCATAGATAGAAAATGACCGGTTAAAGGGGAGATTAATGGAGCCTTCATAGTGATTGGTAAAGGCTGCCGGGCTTCTTGTATCGACAAGCAAACAGTTCCCTGCCAATTGCTTCAATTGTTCAACATCCAGAAAAATGGGCAGATGTCCGGACGTTGGTTTTGGTCCTTGCAGATTCATTTGTTTGATCCGTTGAAAATAATGCGGCACTGCACCCAAATCTTGCAAAAGCTCCTCTTTCCATAGCTCAAATGATAACTTACGAAGTGCAGGATTGCATTTTTTTTCAAACCCTAAGGTAGACGATTCCCGCATGCTCATAATCTTACCGCATAGCGACCCAGCCCCATGGGCGGGAAAAATTTCAATAAAATCTTCGAGATTATAGAGAGTGGCGAATATACTTTGATATAACTGTACCATTAAATCATCCTGCCATTTTTTTCCTAATAAATCGGGTCTTCCGATAGCGCCGACAAAAAGCAAATCGCCTGTAAAGGCAATTTCTGGGACATCAGAGCAGCGTGTTGTATCAAACACAATCCAGATCAAATGTTCCGGCGTGTGGCCGGGAGTATGAAGCGGACGAAGCCGTATCGATCCTACCTGAATGTCTTCTAGATGATGAACGACATGGTCGGCATAAGCAGGAATCCATTCTGTCCCCCCCATGCCGGAGCAATGAATCACTGGTTTGCCCATCAATGCTTGTTTCAGATCCAATGCTCCTGAAAGAAAATCGGAATGAACATGAGTTTCGATAATGTCGGTGATCTCAATTTCATCCTGCAAGGCGCGCGCAATATATGCATCAGCCTGGCGCACAGGATCGATCATAATGCCCTTTTTTACTACCTCATCACAAAGTAAATAAGAGTTGATGCTTAAGCCGGGTGTCACAAAGCGCCTTAATAACATGAGATCAGAGCTCCTTAGTGTTTTCTATAAGAAACAGCTTCCATTAAATGATCTTCCTCGATGGAAGGAGATCCGCCTAAGTCCGCAATGGTGCGGGCTACGCGCAATATGCGATCTGCGCCTCTGGCTGAAATCCCCAGCACGTCGATAGCCTGACGCATCACTTCATGACAGCCTGCATTCAATGGACAGTATGTCTTCAATTCCCTGGAGCTCATTTGAGAGTTTGTTTTAACGTCAGAAAAACGGTTGTGTTGAAGTTTTCTTGCTACCTTGACCCTTTTTCGTATTGCGGCAGAATTTTCACCACAAACCGTTTGTGCAATGTCTCTATACTTCAAGACCGGAACGACAACATGCATGTCTATGCGGTCCCAAAGGGGGCCTGAAATTGTGTTTTGGTAGCGATCAATCTGAAATTGAGAATCGATGCATACCTTGTCCGGATGCCCAAGATATCCGCACGGGCATGGGTTCATTGCAGCTATGCAAATAAAATCGCTTGGAAAAGTAAAGTTTCCTTGCGCTCTGCTTATTGTCACCTTGCGGTCTTCCAACGGTTGTCTTAACACCTCTAAAACCGATTTTGAAAATTCGGGCAGCTCATCCAAAAATAAAATTCCGCAATGGGCCAATGAAACTTCGCCAGGGCGGGGACAAGATCCTCCGCCGATCAATCCGGCATAGCTGACAGTGTGATGGGGAGAACGGAAAGGTCTTTCAGTAACCAGGCTTTGCCCTTCGGCCAAAAGACCATTAATCGAATGAATCTTAGTGACTTCAAGAGCTTCATTTACTGTTAATTCTGGCATGATGCCGTTAAGTGCTTTGGCAAGCATCGTTTTACCAGAGCCTGGCGGTCCCGATAATACGATATTATGGCCTCCGGCAGCTGTAATCTCCATGGCCCGTTTTACATGTTCCTGTCCTTTAATATCACAAAAATCGATAGCAGGCAGGGCAGAACCAAAGAAATCATCAGAAATAGAGCGGATAAGCGGTTGTTTAGAGTTGACATTTTGGAGAAATTGTACCGCTTCTTGCAGATCGTTAATGGGAATGACATCTATTCCCGGTAATGCTGCTGCTTCATGAGCATTCATGGCCGGTAAGAGAATGCCCTTTTTACCGAGATTTTTTGCCAGCATTGCGCTTGCAAGAGCTCCCCGGATGGGACGCAAGTTTCCGCTTAAACCTAATTCACCAACAAACAGGTAATCATTGTGAACGTTCGTGTCAATGGCGTGCATCGCACGTAAGAGTCCAAGGGCGATCGGCAGATCATAAAAAGCCCCTTCTTTTTTGATATGGCCTGGAGCCAGGTTCACCGTACAGGCAATTCCAGCAATGGAATGTCCCGCATTTTTTATAGCAGTCAATACACGGTCTTTAGATTCTTTGACAGCCGTATCGGGCAGGCCTACAATGACAAAATGTATTTTTTCAGCGCGCGAAAAGTCAACTTCGACATCGACTAAGACGGCATCAAGTCCAATAAGGGAAACTGAAGTCATGCGCGAAAGAGCCACAAATGACCCCTATTGCACTGACAGAACAAAATAAGCCGGGTAGGCAAAATTATTATTATTGCGGGGGGATACCCTTAAGTTTACCTGATGCCCGACTACATCGCCTAAGTTCACTTGAGTGCTATAGACAAAAGCGACAGGCAGGTGATTTTCAGGATTTATTACGACATAGTCGCCCGGTTTGTTTTTAATTGCTCTTGTATAGGGCTCGAGAATTCCATTGATCACTGCTGCAGTGCTGTTTTGTGCTTCATAGAAATCTTTTTGTGTTCCGTTCGGGTTTTGGTTCTGCCATTGTTTATATAGTTCGTCTTCTACAGGAAACCAGGCAGCCATTTTGTTATTAATAACATTGACAAAGGCAGGCTTTGAGGGAGTATAGCTGTTGGGATTGCTTACCATCTGTTCATATTGGGAGAGTTTTTCCTGGCTAACTTTTAATTGTTCATTCAGTTGGGCATTTTTATTCTGCCATTCAAGGTGAGTCATCTTAGACTTACTTTCCAAAAAGGAAAGTTTCTTTTGCAGATATGCATCGTGCAATAATTTAAGTTGTTCTTTTGCCCTTGCAACCTGTTCCGGAAAATCACTGTATAAAGTAATGATTTTATTATAATTTGTGAAAATTGGCTCGAGATTAATTTCCGGAAATGGTTTTTGCATTTCTTGCTGGCTTGCTAAAGCTGTATTGTTCAATAATAAATTGACCTCGCTTTGCTTTTGTTCCATAACTGCCATAACACTGGCATCTCCGATTTTTTTTACAAAATCTTTGGACACATAAAAACGGGAAGACGGCGGAGGTGTAATTTCAAGCCATTTGTTATTCTTAGGGCTAATCGTTCCATTCACAACATCCCCTGCATTTAATTGAGCGATAGTTGGGGCATCCATGTCGGGTTCCAGACGCACATTTACGCGATTTGCTTCTACGACATTGTCCAGGATATACGTGCGAAATACATATGCTTTGATCTCTGAAGGAGGCTGCACGGCATAAAAATCGTCTGTCTCCCCGACAACGACCACAAGATCCCCCTGGTTTAACTCTTTTAAAATGGGAGATTCTACGTTAGGCATTTGTCTTAGACGTACTTTGTTTTTAATGATCTTGCCTGTAAAGGCCTCAAAGGGTTTTGCGGGAGTTTGCGGATTTGAAGGTTCAGTAGTTTGAGAAGGAGTAATTTGAGCATTATTTACACGATCGGTTTCAGAAACACCTTGCAAGTTGATGCATATCGGTTGAGTAAAAAGTAGAACACACGCGCAAATTTTAACAAACGGTTTCATATTAAAACTCCTAAGATATTCTAGAACCTGTTTTTTATTTAATCAAGTGAGAAGGGGGTGGTTCTAATGATTGCCAGTCTAAAGTTTCTGCTTTTTTATGACAAGCGGATTTGTTGAGAAGAACAGGGCATGGAAATCAAATCGCTTTTTTAAATTAATCACAGAGAGAAAAAAACAGGATAAGCAGGATAGGCAAGATAAATTTTAAAAAAAATATCCTGCCAATCCTGCTTATCTTGTTTTTATTTTTATCGACTTTAGCTCTTGAGAACAGCTAAAATGTGTTCGCATCCTGTAATTCCACAGGTGCAGCCAATGGGATGACCTAAGTGCACACTATACTTTTCACCTGCATCCAGGCGATTAATAACCGAGTAGAACATACCTTCTGTTTGAACAATATCCCACTGTTGGAATTTAAGGTCTTTTTCTGTGACAATTTCTTCCTTTGGTTGCGTAAGGGAAATGGGTTCTTGGTTATGTATTGCCCGGGCTATTTGACAATGGGTACAGTTACAATGAGGCTCTGCCTGGGGAAGGTTTTGAATGTCATCTGAAGCGACAATTTTTGCCACCTGAGCGATTTTATTGATGATCTCCTTGGGAATATTAGGCATATGGGCGTGAGCCGGATTATGCTGCATGGCAGAACTCATTGATTCCATATTATCGAGATTAAATCGTAACACTTCTGTATGCATAATAGTCTCTTCCTGCTGGGGTGCCCCGGGGAGATAAGGTAGGGAGCCGATTTGTAAAATTTGATAAGGAATCGACGGGGGGGAGGTATTCATTGATTCATGGGTTAAATATTCGAGATGGGCTTTAAAAATCATTTCATTGACTTCAGTTGGCAAACCTGCAATGGCAACTGTTTCTCCGTTGAGCATTGAAATATGAAGCATCTCATCCCTGAAAAAAATCGTGCTTACTTCTGACCAACTTGTTGAAATAAAGGGAGGTAAATGTAAAATTTTTTGATTGATTTTCATAAGGTACTCCTTTCAGTTATTAGTGTTTGCACACAATTCTCCCATGCATTTGGTTTGATATATCATCTTATCAAATTCATTACAATTCTGTCAAGGGTTCTTTGATGAAGTTAGCAATTAACGAGTTTGAGTGCTGAATTTCTTCAGTTTGAACATTTCACTTGGGGTTAAATTAATAGTCAATATAAGATTTGAAAAATATATATACAACAAAATGATGAATTGCTCTATTGGAGTTATAGGTAATTGAATGCGCTCACGAGCACGAAAACTTTTCCAAATGAAGGACTTATAAATGACAAAAAAAAACTTTTGTTCTCGACACTAATGTCTTATTGCACGACCCGGAGTCTGTGACTAAATTTGCACAACATCATGTGGTTATTCCCGTTACAGTTCTCGAAGAACTTGATAAAATGAAAAGGCTCCCAAATGATTTGGGAAAAAATTCCAGAGCTGTGTTCAGACTTCTCGACTCCCTTCCCTCGATCGGGAAAGGAGACTTGCACAGAGGGGTCCATCTTGAATCTGGAACAACAGTCCGGATCCAGTTAGAAATGAAAATGGACTCTTCTACCGAACTTTCTTTGGCCGTCAATGATAATCGCATTCTCATGACAGCTCTTTATTTGCATGAAAAGGGGGAGAAAGTCATTTTTGTTTCAAAGGATTTTGCAGCAAGAATCAAAGCAGAGGCTCTAGGCCTTAAGGCGCAAGATTATGAAAATCTTAAATACGCCTTTGAAACGATTTATAAGGGAATTAAAAGAATTGAAACGACAAAACAGGAAATCGATTTATTTTATAAAGACTCAACACTTGTTCTTCCGGGAGTCACTTGCCATCCTAATGAATATTTGGTAATGACCTCCCCCGAAAACTCTTCAGCTGTCGGGAAGTATGATTTGCAAAATCAAATGGTCCAACCATTGCTCAAAACACCCCATTTATGGGGTATTAAACCGCGCAATGTCGAGCAGAGGTGTGCTGTCGATCTTTTAATGCGCGATGATATTAAACTCGTTACCTTGATCGGGCAGGCTGGTACCGGAAAGACACTTTTAGCTTTAGCTTGCGGACTGCGTAAGGTTTTTGATGAAAATCTCTATTCCCGAATTTTAGTGAGCCGTCCCGTAATCCCTCTTGGAAGGGACATTGGTTATCTTCCGGGAACAAAGGAGGAAAAATTATTCAACTGGATGCAGCCGATTTATGACAATCTGGAATTTTTATGTGAATCGCATGGCCATCATTCGGATGAAACATTGCAATGGGTCATGGAAAGTAAAAAAATTGAGATGGAGGCTGTAACTTATATCAGAGGCAGGTCTTTGCCAAAGATGTATATCATTGTCGATGAAGCGCAAAACTTGACCCCGCATGAGGTAAAAACGATTATTTCCCGCGCAGGCGAGGGGACTAAGGTCATTTTGACCGGAGATCCAACGCAAATCGATAACCCTTATCTGGATAAAGACTCAAATGGTTTAACATTTGCTATTGGCAAGTTTAGCTCTTACAAGATATATGGACACGTTTATTTGGAAAAAACAGAACGTTCTGAACTCGCAGCCTTAGCTGCCGAAATTTTATAAAGGAAAGGTGGCGTTTTTACAGTCATCAGTTCTAAGAGGTAATTGCAAAAGTCTTAGATTATTCAGAGCCAAGGAAATCTCAACGCAAAGGCGCAAAGATTAAAAGGCGCACTTGGCTTTTTTGTGTGGAATATTGGATCTTTTGCATAATTCATTTCTTGCCCGTGCCCTTGACCGAACCGTGTTCCTGTTTTTTGTTATATGGACAATGGACTTCATGGACTTCATGGACGATATGGACGACATGGACAAATTGTCCATATCGTCCATGCCGTCCATGAAGTCCATGTCGTCCATGTCCATAATACAAAGCGGGCAAGGGCACGGGCAAGGAAGTGAATTATGCAAGAAGTCTATTATCAATTGCTCTTAATAACTAAAGACTTTGAAAGAGGTCTAATCGCCTTTTAAAAGTCATTCAAACTTTTGCAACTCTGGCGGCAAGGCGCATTTTAGTGCGGCTGGCTTTGTTGATTTTATAAACGCCACGTTTCACCCCTTTATCCATCAAACTATAGAGTGTGTTTAAATTATCCTGGATCTCGGCTGTATTGTTCTTAGGCAAAGAGCTTTCAAATTGGCGCATAGCCGTTCTTACAGATGATTTGAATGCTTTGTTGCGCAATCTGTTTTTTTCGTTTTGAATATCCCTCTTAATGGGTGTCGGACGTTTTGCCGGCCATTTTTTTTCAGCTTCTTTAGACATTGATCCTCAAAAATTAAATAATGTTATAGGTTTTTTGTGCGTTATTCCATGTATACCGAACGTGATTCAAAAATTGGTTTTTGACGGCGTCGGCTTTGCATCAAAATTTTTGTCTTCACTCGTGCCTTGGCCCTTGGCAATGGTCACTCGTTCCAGACGAAAAATTTTGAGCAGCCTCCTTGTCAAAATCCCAACTTTTGAACCACCTTCGGTATAATCAAATCCGAGGTAAGAAACTTATGGGAATAGCACAACTCTCACCAGTCTACCTAAATATCAGATAATTCGTCAAATATAAAAACTGAAAAGTCATTCCCCTTTATCCTTATCGAGGAGTTCTTCAAGTCTGTTCAGCGAATCATTCAATTTTTTACAGGTTTCCTGCTGTTCATCCAATTGCTGTCTTTGCTCTTCCAGACGTGCCCTTTGATCCTGATTATGCTTTGTCAATTGATTCAAAGCCCCTTGCATGCGCAAGGCATCTTCACGAAGGTGCGCTTCTTGTTGGTTTAATCGCGCCTCTTCAGCCCGCAATAGAGTTAAATCTTTTTCAACGCGGCGAATGTCTTCATCCAGGGGTTTTTGCACCTCTTCTTTAAATTGCGATGTCTGATATGTTAAATCTTGGCTTAAGATTCCTAATGCCTTGCTTACCTCGCCGTTGCTTTCTATGGTTTGTTCATTA
>JABDCW010000028.1 GCA_013287905.1 Chlamydiota bacterium
ATAATATTTTATATAGTGCAAATTCTGGAATCATCTGGATGTTTTAGGTATTTTAAATTAATTAACAATAAAGTTATCTTATGAATGTATACCGAAGGTGGTTCAAAAGTTGGGATTTTGCATTCTTCTATTACAGTCTTTTTCAGTCAATTGCGTAATTTTTGCGTAAATTTGGTAAATGTCTTGACTTGACAACACTTAAAACTGCAAAATGAAAGCATGAATACACGATTTGATAAGGCTAAAACAGTTCTGCTATTGCATCAAAAGCAATTGTCTCAATTGGGAAGCCGACACCTAGCGATTTTTGGTTCTACAGCCAGAAACGAAGCCAAGAAAACCAGTGACATTGATATCCTTGTCGACTTTGACACAAAAAAAGATCTATTCGGATTTATCGATCTGAAATTTTATCTGGAAGATCTCCTGAGTTGTGATGTAGATCTAGTGAGTAGACAAGCTCTACATCCCGCGCTAAAGAAGAGGATTCTCGATGAAGCCAAGCAAATCTTCTAGAGGATGGCCTTTTCGCATCAAAGATATTTTGCAAGCCATTGACAAAATTGAACAGTATACAAAGAACATGACTGCTTCCGATTTGACAAGAACAGGATGGTTTTGGCTGCTGTCATTCGAAATTTTGAAATCCTAGCGTAAGTTTATTACGAAATTCGACTTTTTTTGACACCAAGTTTTCATGTCAATTTTAGATATAATTGAGAGGTTGAATTTTTATTAAAAACAACTATATAATTATTATTAACGGCCTAACATACTGGTATGATCGTGGACTAATGGAGATAGTCGAGCCGCATCTAAATTCATTGACATTTCACAAATAATTATGCGATAATTTTTATAAACAATCCATGAAAATGTTTTTTTTCATGTTATTTAATTTTAATTACAAGGAATGTTTAATGAATATTACTTTTGAAGGATCTTGGAGTAATTTGGCTAATGCAGAAAAGGGAGTGTTTGATATTTGCGATAATCCAGTAAAAAGAATTGTGGAGATCACTCACGTTGACGGCTCTGTGAAAGTTTTCGCAAACCCATATTTTAATCAGAAGCCTTTCCCTACGTTATGGGTCCTAGAGAATCCTAAAGACCCCCTGTCTTCTTTTTCATATGTAAATGGATATTCTAAGAAAAGTTTGGGAACTTTAAAAACTGTACGTGTCTATCCAAAAGAAACTCAAATAAACGCAGTTCTTGAATCCACAAAATCGTCCTTACATGAAGATCTTCAAAAGATTATTATTTCATATCTTGGGTAACCTCAGAAATCAGTGGTCGTAATGGATCAAATCTTTGTAATATTTCTTTTAGTGAATAAGTTATATTGTCTTGGAGGAGATTATTCAGGAAGCTCGTTTCAACACATTTTAGTTTTAATCTAGTGCGTAAAATTTGCGTAGGCACCCTATGTGAAGAGCGGACAGCTACAATATGATAATCCTTAAAGTACTGAGTATTAAGAATGCTCCGGAATGGACTCGAACCAGCACGGGGTTGCCTCCATGAGATTTTAAGTCTCTTGAGATATACTGAAGGGCATAAACCAGCAAACATAGGAGTAATACCTTGAATGAGTTAAGTAAGTTTCCATTATGCTGATCTGTGCTGATTTGTGCCAGTCTTTTTCAGTCAATTGCGTAATTTTTGCATAAAGTTCACAAATTGCTTGACTGTACATCACTCTCATCGGCAAAATGAGGATATAAGTATTTAAATCAATCCTGCAAAGTCTATGGCATATAAGATGATCAAATTAAAAATCTCCATTCCCCAAGATCAGATATCCCGGTTTTGTCGGAAGAATTATATCATAGCGATGTCGCTGTTCGGTTCCGTATTAACCGATCAATTTAATCCCAAAAGCGATGTTGATTTTCTTGTCGAATTTGATCGCAAACATATCCCTACTCTATTTGATATCGTGAAAATGGAAGAAGAATTAAGCCAAATTATTGGGCGACATGCAGACATTAGGACACTTAATGGGATCAGCCGTTACTTCCGAGATGATGTCGTTGCTAAGGCGCAAGTGATCTATGGTTAATCGTGATCTCGCACGCCTGTATCATATGCGGGATTGCGCTCTTGCCATTACCCAATTCGCAAGTGAAAAAAAACGCCAAGACCTTAGTTCAGATCGTTATTTTTTGCTTCAGCAATCATCTGGCAATTCGAAGTATTAGGCGAAGCTGCGTCGGCCATTTCACCTGAAACCAGATCATAATCCAGTATTTGATGAGGAGTGCCTTTGAGAAGATACCATAGTGATACGTCTGTGTGTTTGGCAACATTCCCAACCGTTTTGGTTACCGTCAGCAAAATCGGTTCATCAAACAAGAATTCGACATCCATTCCAAGCTTTTCTTTTGCTTCTCGTCTGACTGTTTCTTTTGGATCTTCGCCTGGATCAACATGACCGCCAGGCGGAAGCCACAATTCGGCCTTTTTATGATCCACTAATAAAACCTGATCCATTTCCGTAGAGGCAATGACAAAATACGCAACTAAATGAGTATTTGGAGTTGCCGGCTTTTCTATCCGGAAAATCTCCCTACCGGAGTCGATCCAATCGAGAACAAAACGGATATGATCCTGTTCCAATTCATCTAAAGGACTCATTGAAGAAACGATTTGATGTATTTGAGATCGAATATTGACATCACTCATGATTGTAAATCTTTTTTAAACCAAATAATGAGGTCATCATCCACCGGATACGAATCTCCAGGAGTGACAGGCTGATATTTATAGGTCACTCCATTACCATCAGGGACGTATCCCATTCGAGCATATAGCTTCTGCGCGAACCCATAATCTTTATATAGCCCAACTCCAATCCCAACCTGCTTATGGTTTTCTTTTACGGCAATCGCCTCCAAATATTGGACCAATCTTTTGCCAAACCCTTTCCCTCGATATTCCGCAGAGATCCAAACATCATGAATCTCTGGAATGCCGAGGGTCTTGAATTCCGGGTATTCTATATTCTTCAATAAGCTACCATAGCCAATGAACTCATCCCCAATTTTTGCGATACAGACTATGCGAATATTGGTTTGTTGCTCTGTATAATAACGCTCCCATTTTTCTTGAGTGGCTTGAAGAGAACTCCATGGAAAAATAAATGTCTTAACAAGACTAGTCAGATCTTCCCTTTCAAGGATATGCAAAATTAGCTCATTTCGATCCTTCATCACGATCTCCTTTTTCACAGAAATATGCTTGATTAGGAGAGTCCTCATCCTCAGGAAATAAGTATTTTAGCGTCCCTTCCTTAATCATTGGCGTAAGATGACTTCTGACAAAATGCTTTTTATCTTTTCTTTTCAAAAGATCTACTAATTGCTGAGCTGTTAATGGTTGCCATGCACAGAGTTTTTGAATTAATAAACGCAAGTCTTTGATATTAGACCGCTTATTAAATTTATTAATTGATATCTGCAACTCTTGTGGTAGGGTTCCAATTGGAAACACACCGGTATACGGGTGTGTTTCGACTCCAAACACACCGGTATATGGGTGTGTTTGCTCTTCTACCGGTGTGTTTGGAATTGCAGCCGTTGCTTTTCTCCCTGCTTCAGGATGAATAGGCAAAACTGTAAGAAAGTAATGAGACTCTTCATCTGTTTCAAAAATTACCGGTGGAGACCCATTTGCCTCCATGGCTTTATGAATTTTTGGTACTCCAGTACACCGCCCCTCAGTCAAATGAAGCTCTTTAAGAAAGTCTCCAATTCGGCGATTTCTGTAAGTCCGAACGTGAGCAGATCCTTTGTTTAAATCTGCAATTTTTAGAGGAGGTAACGGACCCGGAAATGATAAAATTTCAATACGATCCGGCCTAATGCTGATTTCAATCGGCTCTCTTTGAGCATAATCTTTATGGTAGACAGCATTCGCTAAAACCTCTTCCAAGGCAACATAGGGATAGTTATAAAAACGGTCGGCTTCTGCACGATCTGGCCTTTTACGAACTTCCTCTTTGATAAACATCGACTGAAGATATCTCAATGCCTCTTTAAGCTGAATATGGATGGGCCCTTTGAAGATCTTTTCAGAAAAGCTATCGCCTATTTCATCATGGAAATCAACAATTTCAATTCGAGCACAGGGGAAAAATTGCTCAGGATTGTTATTGAACATCATCAGACCAATATTTAATGGTCTCAGATATTCTTCTGGGCCTTGTACAATTTGCATTTGCCGACAAAGTTGCTCAAAAGAAATTTTATCAACTTCCGATATGAGATCGCTCTTCACATCTCTTAGAAAGTCTTTAATTAAGCCAATCTGAAGATCTTTCAGGCTTGCTTGATGACAAATTCGATCGTCAAAAGGCACTTGGTTTGCCATCTCATGTAGTCGTTGAACATCCTTTGTCTGAGCTTTTACAGTAGTAGAATTGCGCCTTATGAAATATGAATAGGCTGCATTCTTACCTAAAGTTTCAGGCGCTTGATAAGGACGCGTTTGACCTCCAGGACACCAAACAACTAGAATCATTTTTTCTTGAAAAACGACAGGCGCAACTATTGGATGATAGTTGGGGCGGAACCTGTAGCTTAAGTTAACGAGCTCTTTTTGAATTTCATCGATTTTATTCGCTGATAAGCCTATTGGAGGAAAAATAGGTTGACCTTTGTCCTCCTCTATTCCTACTATTAGATAGCCTCCACCCCAATTGTTGATGTCATTTGCAAAAGCACAAATCGTATGAATAATTTCTTCGGGGTTCCATCCTTTTTTGAACTCAAGGCGTTCCCATTCAACAATCTGTCCTCTCAGTAACTCTTCAACATTAATGGGCAACGCCGTCATACCTCAGCCTTATTTACATTTTTTTATTTGTAGGCGCATCACTCGCCTTAATTTCTTCTATACTCTCCTGAGGAGTACTTTTCTTTTTCTTCAAAGCAGATAAAAGCTTTTGTAGCTTCTGAATAGCAAGGGGAGAGGGTTTTGTTTTTTTGTTTTCCCAGCGATTTACAGTAGGAAAAGATACACCAAGTTTCGCTGCGAACTGTTCTTGTGTCAAGCCCATCTCAAGTCGAATTTCAAGCACATGTTGTGCTATCTGCTCTTCAGAATTTGACATGTCTGTAAACTGGAACATCCCCTTGCCTTTCATCAGGAGTTTTGATATATCATATGTTATAAATTATGCAGTTTTTGCAGACAAGAGAATTCTCCCGATTCCTTTTCTCTTCGGCATCTTTAAGTCTGATTCATTGCCGCCACTATTGATTAATTAGGTGGTGTAGTGGGTCCTCGCCAATGAATCAAAAGTGGCCGCAGAACTAATGAAAAAAAGTATCTACTAGAGCATTATAAGCAAATGCAATCATAGCGATATACAGAGGTATTAGACAAAACTGGCGACTCTTTTTATATTCCCCTTGGGAATACCGGGACCAGACAAAATAAAAAGTAAAAGGTATTGATAAGGGCACACAAAAGCATAGGAATATGATCGATAAACCGAAGGGTACTGACATACTCGGACTATCAAATATCATAATACTGGTAGCAGCAAACATAAAAAGAAATGGAAACAAGACAAGATAAATAATTGTTGCTATCCATGCATATCTTTTTGTTTTTTTTCTATCGTCTTCAACATCAATGGAAATGTTCATAAGTATCTCTTAAGCAAAAGATTCAACGAGCAATTTTTGAGAATCCATCAATGCTATTCTAGTTGAGCTTTTTCTATATTTCTCAATCTTTTCAAGAACAATATTTTGATAACTTTCATTCTTGAAAGAGTGTTCCCACATACTTCCAGAATCAACAACGGTGACATTGCTAATTTTTTCGAATTCACTTCTATAAAACTTGCATCTTTCCTGAGCATACCTTTCAAGAACATAAGGGTCTAAACAGTCGAGTTCTTGAATTGCATCTCCAAAAGCTAAGCGTCGAATGATTTCATCATCGCTTAAACCTTCTTTTAAACCTTCATATCTTCTGATTGCAAAATATTGAGAATTATAAGAACCCACTCGAGGTATTAAATCCCCGACGCTTGCATAATTATGAGAATCTGGATGAGCAGCATCTGAAGCGATAAAAGACCATCCTCCAAATGTAAAAATTCGAATTTTCTGTCTCTCTTGCTTAGAAAGCAAAGCGATAGCATGTTCAGTAATGGTCGCACCTTGGCTATGAGCAAATAAAACGACTGGAGAATTTTCTTTATTTTCCGATAGCGAAAGTAAATAACGAAGAAATAGAACTGCATTTTTAACGATAGGGGTATCAATACCCATTTTGAGCAATAGGGCAACACTTGCCTCTTTAACTCCCCACAAAACCTGATCATTTCGCAATGAAACTACCTGTTCATTTTCTGCCTTTTTTGAAATTAAATTAGAAGATTCAATTGCCTCTTCTCTTGTATTCCGAATACCGTTAATGAAACCCCATGTGCATTGATCTGGACTCTTTTCACCTACAATGCGAGCTAAGATATCCAATCCCCCTGCCGCCTCACAATGCTGCTCCCATGTTAATTTTAATGTTTGCATGTGATAACGAGGCCTAGAACGCAAATAAGTCCCACTTGAATGACGAACTATGACAGCATCAAGCCTATGTGAAACAATCCATTTTATAGCTTCGTCTTGCGTCAAAGTAATGTCTTTACCAACAAGATAAAGATCTTCTTTATCAGGACATTCGATTTTTGCAGCTATTTTAGGTAATAGAAAAAACTCTTCGTTACCTACTCGATTAAACCCACACAACTTCTCAATAGAGGAAAGTAAGGCGTCAAATTCGAACTGAGTTAGGTCTCTCAGTTTAGTTTTAGGAGGTATTTTACTAGCTGCTGCTAAAGCTTGCACGAATTGCTCTGGGGAAGATATTTGGTAATGCTTAGCGATGCCATGTAAATCATATTGCAACATTGTTTTGGAGTGTAGCCATTCTTTCAAAGCTTGATGACCTTGATGAGGGTTTGAAAAAATAGCGAACTTCTCCCAGGCTCCTATCGAACCATTTTTCTTTGCATAGCGACAATGATGCTTGACTAATCCAGGATTATTAATCCGCCAAGATAGGTTCCCATTCTTTGCTGCATATCTGTAATCAAAAGCATCTATATAAAAGGCTGTTTCACCTTCCTTCCAGGCAAATTGATAACTCATGTCCATTTTAAATTCTCCAAATGATGTCGGGATTGTACCATGGATTTCAAATAGGGGTTACAGTTTTTTGCTAATGTAGAGAAATGCTTAACCAAACAAATTTTACCGACACAAGAGGTTTTACGAGTTTTTTGGTAATCAAAAAAGTTGGACAGGGGTTGGACAAGATCGGCTCTAATAAAAAAGGGCCTAAACTTGTGAAAGCTTAAACCCTTGTAGGAGATCATCTAACTGGATACATGTAATAGGCGAAAGACGTGCATAAATGCGAGAATAGAACTTTTCATCATGCGCATTGATAGAAGCTCGCACAATGCGTTCTATTCGGTCGGCAGATGGTAGCTCAATAGCAAGTTCACAAAACCTTAATTCTAATATTGTGACTAATTTTTCAATATCACCAAAAGCATCAGCCACAGCATGATCGCGCAACCAGTCTATCAGTATATCAGCATCATTGACAGTAGCTTCTCGAAAGCCAAATCTCAATCGAATTTCTGCACGATAACGTTCAGCAGTCCTGCCGTTAATTATCGTTCCATAGTCTAATGCACCCTCAAGATTAAACTGGCTAGCAAGTTCTTTTACCCAATTTCCATCAATCTCAGACCCAATTCTAGGAAACCGTCCTCGATCTCTAAAAAACACCAATAAAACAGCAAAGCCTAGTCGATTTGCACGGCTCTTTGCCGCTATAAGAGCCTCGTCTAATGGTGTGAGTAACCAATAATCTTCATGATCCAATCCATTTTTCAATTGCTTGCCTTTGTATCTTATGTCTTGGATTAGTCATTCAAAAAAATAATGCGAATTCGAATCAACTGCTAAAAAAACGCTCGTTTATTGAGCGGTTGAAAAATTCAGACTGAATGAGCTGCATCAGTACAAAAAAACTCATTGAATAAACAATGCTAAGTATGGTAGTATACATCCAAGTTTTTTAGTAGGCAAAAAGAAAATGCTCATCGGCTACATGCGTGTTTCAAAAAATGACGGTTCTCAATCTCTCGATTTACAAAAAGATGCTCTCATAGCTGTTGGAGTGGATGAAGAACGAATTTACCATGATTATGTCTCTAGTAAAAAAGATTCAAGACCTGGCCTAGAGGCTTGTTTTAAAGCTTTGCAGCCAGGAAATACACTTATAGTATGGAAGCTAGATCGTCTAGGACGTAGTTTAAAAGAGTTAGTGACGATGATCGATGAGTTACGTCAACGAAAAATAGGTTTTAAAGTACTTGCAGGTCATGGAGCGCAAATTGCACCACCACACCGAATGGTCGTCTTGTATTTGGCTTATTTGCTGCCTTGGCGGAATTTGAAAGAGAGTTGATTGTAGAGCGGACCAATGCCGGATTAGCTGCTGCAAGGGCACGAGGAAGAATGGGAGGACGTCCACGCAAAGTAGACGCTGCTACATTAAGAATGGCAATGGCGGCAATGGCGGATCCAAAATCAATTGCTACCGAAGTGGCAAAGAAACTTAGTATTACGACTGCAACTCTTTATACATATGTGAATAGTAATGGTACGCTAAAAACAGCAGGACTTAAAATTTTAGAATGAATCACATGAGAACATTATAGCTCGACTTTGTACAATTTTTTGACTCGCCTTCGGAGAGTAGCAAACTGCAGCTAAATAAATTCCTCGGAAGGGGTAAAAATACCCCTTCCTTCGAAATTTATTTAGCTGCAGTTTGCTACTCTCCGAAGGCGAGTCAAAAAATTGTACAAAGTCGAGTATAGGACTAATATGATTTTAAATACTGCAGCAATTGCAATGCTTGCAATTATTTTTTCGCTTAATTTTAACGCAGCAAATGCAACTAGTGAAATTAAAAATTCGATAATAGCTGAACAATTTCCTGTCCCTGAAATCTACCAAGAATACTTCAACACAAACACACCAGAACTTTATTTTTTTGATAATATCTTGATACGCAGTGTAAATAATGCCTCCGATGATTGTCCTGGCTTCGATCATCCTATGGTAATGGCACAAGCGAACTCGTGCGCAGGCTGGATTCATTTTATTGTGGTAAATAGTGATCCAGGAATTTCTTATTCGAAACAGCATGATGGAGCATGGCTATTTGTTGATGTTCTTCAAGATCAGTATAAAAACAGGGATCCTTTATACACACAAAGTGAAACCTTTTTTGACAATCCGAGGTGGAGCAAGCCTCAAGAAGGAACTCTTTCTTGGTTAGGGACAGCTTTTCCGCTTTTTTATGAGAATGGAAGCATTGTTATAGGAAATGGATTTAGTTGGGGTTTTGAGTGGTCTTCATCGGAGGACAGTCCACAAGCAATGCAAATAACAAAAATCAACTCAATACATTTTAAAGAATACTCTAGTCTCTTTGCCGATGATTTTGACTTTTTAGATACAAAATGATTTTGATCGCGTTATAAATGCACGAATTTTACTTTATTATCCAAGTGGCGGCTAGTGACACGAATGTTGGGTCTACCCCAGTTTGTGGTCAAAAATGAATTCTTCTAACTGCTCATCTCATCCAGGGCTCAGGTTTGTCTGGATATGCGCACCACTGCCTACCAGATTCGGTAATACATTCAATCTGATCTGCATTGCGAGTTGTTCTTAAAAGACATTTTGATCCGCTATCGTTGCGTAAAACAACAGAAATACCAGGACTAAACAGAAGGAAATTTGAAACATATAAAGAGTGCACCATCCACTTAGGCTCCTGAAATTCGTCCCTTTTTAGTAGTTTCGGAGCAAAAGTCGCTGCCTGTGCTTTCAAAAGAAACGAAGCATTGTTAGAAATTGCTTCCATGTGAATGGAGTAAAAAAATTTACTTACCTCTCTAGTTATTCGCATGTCGGTTGAACTCTTATATCTTTCATAAAGCGCATGCACCTCGGGGGCAAGAAGATGCCTTTCCAATACTTTAAATGCGTGGCGGAATTGAAGAAATTGCATGTACTCCTCCTGTTATAGGGTGTTGTTATTTTTGTCATGTGTCATGTAATCATGATGTGAGAGGATAACACTTTTTTTGCTTGTAGGTCAAGAACCCAGTTAGAGGACCAGCAGCTCACACTTTTACCGGGTGTTGTCGAAATTTGCGTAAATTACTTGACCCTAAGCTTTCTCAGAGATTAAAATAATGGAATGACTTAGCAGTTCAATAAAATTAAAAATCTTCTAGTTTCCCATCAAGAGCGGCTATCTCAGCTTGGAGGGCATCATTTGGCTGTTTTCGGCTCTATAGCCAGAGACGAGGCTACTAAAGATAGCGATATCGACAACCTGGTAGATTTTGACAGCAAGAAAGGTTTGTTTGCATTCATTGATCTGAAGTTTTACCTGGAAGATCTCCTAAAATGTGATGTCGATCTCGTGAGTAGGCCGGCTCTCCATCCTGCGCTGAAAAAAAGGATTCTCAGTGAAGCCAAGCAAATCTTCTAGAGAGTGGCCTTTTCGCGTCAAAGATATTTTGGAAGCCATCGATGACATAGAAGAGTACACGAAGGGTACGATCGTTTCCGAAAGCACCAACTGCTCACCATTGATTTGGGATAGATCGTATTATTCCTTTGAATCAAAAGCGACGCAGAACTAATGAAGAAAAGGGCTTATTAAACTACTGTAAGTAGATACTATTATAAAAATATACACTGGTAGTAGGCAAAATCGGCGACTCTTTTTATATTCTCCTTGTGAATATCGGGACCAGACAAAATAAAAAGTGAAGGGTATTGATAAGGGTATACAAAAGTATAAAAATATGATCGGTAAACCAAATGGCAGGGACATACCAGGACTATCGAATATCATCACACTTGTAGCAGCAAACAAAAAAAGAAATGGAAACAAAACAAGATAAATCACTGTTACGATCCGTGCACATCTTTTTGTTTTTCTTCTATCCTCTTCAATAGTAATGGGAATATTCATAAGTATCTTGGATCTGTAAAATTAACTGTGTAAACTAATGGGCAAGTTGCTTATTATAAGCGACTTGTTTATTAGTTTATACAGTTAATTTTACAGAGCAGCCTTGTGATTAAAGTTGCTCGGGACTGGACTCGAACCAGCACGGGGTTGCCCCCAAGAGATTTTAAGTCTCAAGCATTTTCGTAACGCTAGATAACACACCCTTCTTTTACCGTACACAGTCTAGCAGAAGATTATGTTTCAGTATACCGAATTATTATGACAAATTGCCCGAGATAACGGTGTGTTCTGACCCACTATTGGCCCATGCACCTTTAATTTATTTTATGTCCTAAAGAAAAATATTTTTTACAAAACTATGTCGTTGATGTTTCGGATATGATAAAATTGCAAACAATACAGACTATCTACAGAAAAATGAGCAAATGAAATATGGATGAATCAGCAACTAACAATGCCTTTACAACAAAAAAACAATATACATTACCCATTCAAAAGAGATCATCAGATCTTATTACGGCTAAGGAGGTAAAAAAGAGAAGGGATGTAATTAAATCAGAATTAGCTGAAAATGACAAAAAACAAGAATTAATAGACAATACATTCGTTTATTTTGAAAAGTGCCCTGTCAGATATATTGAAACACGTGATGTAAATGGTAATGAAGTAAAAGGATACAAAGACAAAGAGAAGGTGAGTCCTGAAGAGCATTTCAACGTCCTTAATAAGCTAACTGCAACGCAAGACATATTATTGCATGAGAATATTGTGAATAACGCGGTTTTAGCTCAACCAGCAACACAAAGAATAGCCAGTAGAATTAATACCGTTAATCAAGTCCTTGCGGATTATGAACCGAAAGATTCATTAGAAACTAAATTATGCCTGCAGGCGCACACGCTTTATACCCTGGGCATGCAATATCTATCCAGAGCCGAAAACAGTAACATGATCCCCCAAAGTGAATTTTACATGAAAAATGCCATGAAGCTTTTGCGACTTCACAATGAAACGATTGAAACCCTTAACCGGCATCGAAGGGGAGGCACACATAAAGTTATAGTCCAGCATGTGCAGGTTAATGAAGGGGGCAAGGCTGTTGTTGGTGGTTTGTTTGAGGGGGGAGGAAAGTAAAAAAATGAGCGAGGTACCTCATGGATACACTGTCGATATGTAAAGCACATTCAAAACAATCTGATATGAGATGCAGAAACTTTGCCGTCAAAGGTAAGCCGGTGTGTCATATTCATGGGGGATTATCAACTGGTGCTAAAACCGAGGAAGGAAGAGATCGTCAGCGTATGGCTAGCTGGAAGCATGGAATGAGGTCGAAAGAAGCAATAATAGAGCAAGGGGAAATCAGAGAGTTTATAAAGACATGCGGAGAATTCATAGGATAGAAGTAGAAGTCAATTAGAGTTTAAGCAAATCGTCATAGCCTGCATCCTTAATTTTATCACAAGCAGATAAGTTTAAAATGCGCAGCTGCTTAAGAAATCTAAGACTTGTTAAGCAGTCCCCAGTCAGTAATCTACACGCACGTAAATGCAATGTATGCAGAGGAAGGGAAGTCAGGTAAGTCAGAGCCTTATCTGTTATTTTGTTGCAATAACTTAAATCCAAATTTTGCAGTTCTTTCAGAGGAGACAGATGCACTATACCATCATCTGTAATTAGCCCGCATTGACTTATATCCAATTTTTGTAATTTTTTGATGGAAGCGAGATGAGCCAAGCCCTCATCTGTCAGGAGTTCACAGCAATGCAACTCCAATGATTGCAAAGGAAGAGTCGACAAATGACTTAAGGCCGCATCTGTCAATAGGGAACATTCCATCAAGTTTAAGATTTGCAGGTCTTTAACGGAAGCCAGATACTTCAAACCCACACCTGTAAGCAGCCTGCATTTACTTAAATCCAACTTTTGAAGCGGAAGAGATGCCAAATGCCTTAATCCATCATCAGTCAGTAGATCACAGCCCTTTAGATACAGGGAATGAAGCGGAAGAGCCGACAAATGGCTTAAGGCCGCATCTGTTACCTGTTTGCTGCTTGCTAAATTCAGGCTTTGCAGTTTTGTTAAAGAAGACAAAAACTGTAAACCTATCTCATCCAACCATTGACAGTTGCCTAAATCCAATTTCCGCAAAGGAAGAGAAGTTAAATTCTGCAATCCATTATTTGTCAGTAACCTACAACCACCTAAATCCAACTTCTGCAAAGGAAGAGATTTTAAGTGCTTTAATCCATCATCTGTCAGGTTATCGCAGTAGCGCAGAGTTAATTCACGCAAGGGAAGGGGAGTGAGATGTTGTAAGCCAGAACCCGTGATTAGCTTGCAAAGGCTAATATCCAGAGTGTGTAAATTTGTAAGGGTAGCCAAATTCTGCAAGCCATCATCTGTAAGCCGCTCGCACATGCTTAAATTTAGAATTTGCAGTTTTTTCAAAGAGGCAAGATGAGTTAAGCCATCATCAGTCAGAAGCTCGCACCCTTCCAGATTCAATGTTTGCAGATTTTTAAGAGAAGTAAGATGTTCCAAAGCCTTATCGGTCAGGCGACTACAGAAAGCCAGTTCCAATGACTGCAAAGAGGGAAGAGCCGACAAATGACTTAAGCCTTTCTCTGTTAATTTGGAGAAATGCCATAATTTAAGGATTTTCAGATTTTTAAGGGCAGCCAGATGGGCTAAGCCCTCATCTGTCACGCGGCCGCATCCATTTAAGTCCAATTTTTCCAAGAGTGTAAGGGAAGACAAATGGCTTAAGCCTGCATTTGTCACTTTATGACACCCTTCCAGATTCAACTTTCGCAAGGGGAGGGTTGTCAAATGGCTTAAGCCTGCATCTGTCACTTTACGGCAGTTTATTAATTGTAAACCCTGCAGTTTTGTTAAAGAAGAAAGCTGCTGCAGGCCTTCCTCGTTCAGCCATTCACAACCACTTAAATTCAAACGTTGCAGTTTCGGTAAAAAGCCAAGACTTTTTAACCCCTCATTTGTCAGTTTCGTACACCCGCTAAGGTCCAGTGTTTCTAAATTAGGAGATTGTGCGACAAGCTTTTTTAACCCTTCATCAGTCAGATTATGAAAGGCGGCTTCTTTTCGTATCTGTTGATAAGTTTTAAAGACACCTAGACCTTCTCTTGAACTGGAAGCGAAAGATATCTGATCCCTTGGCTCCAGAAAGGGTAGAACTATGTTTGCAGAGATTTTCTCAGCTATAGGCACCCCTTTCTGAGGGGTACTTAGAGGACGGGGGGCAGTCTGATCCACCTGGACATCTTCTAAGGGAACCGGAACCGTTGCTGGCTGATTTGCATCGGGCTTTTTTTTTATTCCAAGTGCATTGGTTCCAATGTCTGTAACCAACGGATTATCAGCAGGTAATATAACAGAAAACTTATTCTTTTTTCTGTAAATGCACTTTCCAATTAAGGCAATGGTCGGGACAATGAAAGTAAGAATCAGGCAAACTCTAAGGACAATACCCCAAAGAGGAATTTTTTCCTTAGCCTTATCGGCAATCGTGACCCAATTGCCTTTGTCTTTAACGTCTACAATACTGAAACTGCGCTGGCCAAAATCAAATAACTTTTCGCAAGGCTGCAGGTAATGGTATTGTTCGTGAATTTGGCTTTGACTATTCGAAGGAGTCGTAATAGGAGTAAAAAAATTAAGTTCCGACACAAACACCCTCCAATTTCGCAATCTTGAAAAATCAAATACTTTGTTTATCTACTTTTAATTATGCATAAAAATTAGTTTTAATCATAAATAATTGGAATTCAAATGCTAAAATTGGCACATAAAAAACAACAGTTTAAATTTTTAATAAGCATAACAAAAACTATCATATAAAGTAAACTCATAATCATTTTTTCTGACCTATGTCAGCGTAATAAGGTGACGAGAACTTTTAGCCGAAGTTTATTTAGAGATCCATATGGGCAAAGTACCATACTTCTGAAAGCAAAAAAAAAAATTTCCCAAAAAATTTTTCTTGCATTCAATATTTAATTTTGATAGCTTCAGCGCAATTGAATTAAATGTTTCAATATTTTCCTTGTATCACAAAAAGGTTACTTTAAAACTGACTTATTCAGATTCTTATAGGGCTTCAAATAGAGCTAAGCTTTAGCAATTCGGAGTTGAATTATGTTAAACTTTGTCAATGTACCAATAATTGTAATAGTGACATTTATATTTTCAGTCTCATTTAATATTCGATTATTTAATTTTCTAGAACGGCTAGGAATGCAATACGACAAAACAAAAAAAAGGGCAGGTTTATGGCTTATATTTTCAACTCTCCTAAGTTTAATAACATTGTGCTATGTGGTATACTTATTACTTTTTCGATGGCCATCCTAACACCCCCATCCTGCCAGGCCGCCAATGTCAACTTCAATGATGTTGCCTTCGGGGTACGAATTGAAAAACTTGTAGAAAAAGTTATTCGATATAAAGACAAAGGTGATAGTCACAAACTTCTTGATATCATGATTGACATTAAGAATGAGGTTCAAGGTTACACAGGTGTTGCGATAAACTTGGATAATGAGCTTGATAAAGTCGAAAGCGAAATAAAAAGGAGTGGTGGCAAGGTCAATAAAGATGACATGAAAAAACTTCGAAAAGTCATCAAAAAGAAAGAGAAAAAAGCTGCACATAAAGCCTTCTGTATGGAAATAAGAATGCTTAATCCAGATTTCCAGTTAACTGGTGATGACGAACATATGCTTTATATGGCAAGGCATGAGCACGATAAAGATGAACAAGAAGATGCTACTGCTGGTGAACTTCCCTTAAGGTTAACTATTGGTGTGACGGTTGCGCTCTGCGGATTGTTTCTTTTTGTTCTCCCACCTCCACCTTGTAAGGTTTGGGGTGCAGACTTAATGAAGGCAGGAACAGCACTCGCAATTGAGGGATATGTTAACGGCCAAGAAGATGATAAGCACGATAGCAAGAAAAAAAAGGCTAAGTAAAAAAAAACAGCAACAACAATTGTTTTCTGCCAGCTAGCTGCCCGCCTTGAGCGGAGCAGTCTAGCATTAAATACCTTAATGACTTAATGCCTTAATAAGTAATTTTGTCTTCTGAAAAGCGTAAATGGTCACCCTAAATTCAGTAAACCAGTGCCCTAAGTCCCGTAAACCAATACCCTAAGTTCCGTAAACCGTTGCCCTAAGCAATACTTTTTTTATGTTTTTGCGATTTCTTGTTTTTTTGTCTTCCTTGGAGTCACACAAACACCAGTTAACTCTTCATCCCATTTTTCTATGATTTCGCCCTGTTGAAGTCTATCCATTTTTTTTCTGGCCTGTACTTTTGCCATACGAGGATTAGATAGAGCTGTTGCTTGAAGATTTCCAGCTTCAATGATGAAATCCCAATCACAATAGATTGGTTTAGTCCCTCGCTTTCTTTGACCTGCTCGTGTTTGAATCCAAAAAGATAAAAAAGCATCACCGGGACTCATAAGGACTGTGTTGTTTTTGTAAATTATTGGGGCAAATCCCTTCGTATCTATTCTTGGCATTAGAACGCGAACGGCTACGGATGTTGGATATTTATCTTCTGAAGTCATTTCTTTTTCACCGCCTATAATTTCCAGAAGAGGCTGTTCTATCCATTGAACGATTTCTGTGCTCGTTCCACGTTTTTTAACTTTCCTCTCACGAGACAACTTGGACATCGCCAACATCTTCGTAAGTGCCCAGTATTCTTCTTTTTCTTTTACGCTAAAAAAGGCCTCTCTTTTTTCATCTGTTATTAGTTTCATGATGTCTATCATTGGGCAATTGAACTCGACTCGTCCGGCCTTATTAGCCATCATCCAATGAGCCATTAAGACTTTTAACCCCTTTGCAACCATAATTGATTGGTAGCACTTTAAATGAGATTGTGCATCTTCTTGCGAAGGTGCCATAAATGTATAAGCTAAACTAATACCCTCTCCTTTGGAGGTCTTTACGCCTCCCTTGGCTTCATATAGGTTTCCGTATAACAATACGGGTTCCATATTCTTCAGAAGTTCTTTAAGGCGGTATAGGGAATTGGAGATACAATTTGCTATTCCAAATTCATCAGAATCAATGCCTTCAAAAAGATTGTGAGAATGAAAATCTATCATTTAATTGTTTCTTTTTTAAAATTACTTATGAGCATTCTGATATCCAGCCAGTTAATTGGAGCAAACTTATTTTTATTGAAATGGAAAGTGAGTAGGGTATTAAATTTCTTCATTCCATCACGAGCTTTAGGCATCTTTAGACTGCAAATAGCTATACCATGGCGAGCTAGAAATCCTTTAATATTTGACGGGTCTTTTGGGTCTTCGAGTTCATTCGGATCTTCTTTGTAGCTGATTTCTGGCATTTTCATTTGTTTCCATAGCGTTTTTAATTGTGTTGATTGAAGAGCCGACAAAAGTAAAACAGCATCTGGGGTATAAGTTCCTCTTGCGGAACCCATAACATCGGATAAGTCACCTCCCCAACCATCATCTCCCGATGATGGTTTTCTAGATTCAGATATGATAATGACAGGGTCTTGGTTGACTTTGTTTACTGCATCTCGGATTTTTTTTATTTCGCCAATACGCCACTTATCTGCTTCTATATCGCTTGAAAATCTGCGATCTAATGGGATGGGCCAGACTTGTAAATAGTCGATGATTACAATGACTCGACTGCACTTTGTTTGATCTTTTAGTTGTTCAATATAATTAATAACTGCATCGGAGTTAAGATTAGGACATGTTGTTGAGTCGATAATTTGCAGCCTATCTCCGATCTGTTCTAATTGTTTAGTCGATCTTTCTATTATTCTTTGTTCTTCTGCGGAGAATAACGGCTGCCTACCATTTTCATTTTCAATCTGCTCTTTTCCTAAGACAAAAGTGTTAAAATCTAATCCTGACAAACTCAGGTTCATGCGAGTAAAAATCTCATCAGATGTCATTTCCAATGATATATAAACAAGGCAAGCATCATCTTCTACCGACAAGACTTCTTGCGCCAGTTGAACGGTTAGTGCCGTCTTTCCCACATTTGGCGCAGCGGCTAGTAAGATTAGTTTCCTTAATCCTTTTAAATTTTCATTAAATTCTTGAATTGTTTTAACACGTAGCCCTAAATACTTTTTTCCACGGTATTGGCTTAAAAGTTGATTATGAGATTTGATCCTATCCCCAATTGAAACAATTGGAAGACTATTGCCCTTAAGACAAATGTTTGAGATTTTTTCTTGTTCTTCAATTCGTTTCAACTGTTCCTGTAGACGATGATATTCATCGATATGGTCTAACAGTTGTCTTCCTTCTTGGGTAGTTTCTAGGCCTGTACGATGTTCGCCTTGTTTCAAATTTTCCGTATCAGGATCATGGATTCCTAAAGTAGCTTTTAAACGGTCTATAACCAGTTTTATTTGGATTGATTTTACTTGAAAAAAGTCAGTTTTGTGCCTTCGTTTAAGTTGGTCGAATGATTCGTCACCCAGTGGCCATTCGATAAGACGCATATTGGCTTGCTGGCTGATTTGCTCAACTTCATTACGATACTTTTCTTCAATAAACCACCCTATACCGTTATAAAAGGCTTGTAATGGTTTTAGAAGATCTTGAATGCCCCACTTTCCTTTTTCGGCCAAAAGAAATAGACATATTTTTGGATTCGCCTTAAAATTGTTAATCATCTTTAAACATCACCTATTCGTCGATGGTGGCGTTTTTGATGTAATTTTCAAAGGCGACAAGATCTAACATATAGCGGCCAGCAATCTTTTTGATGCATTGAAGAGCTATAGGTTTGCGCTCATAAATCCAATGATGCCATTGAGGCAATCGAGGCCAATCGTTATTTCTGCAATAATCGCGTAAAGAAATGAGTGTTTTTAGTGGCTGCATAATCCCTCCTTATTGGTGAAGCAATAGGGAATGTAGCGGAAGTCAGGATTATTCGCAAGTTATTTGCAATAGTTTATTGCAAATAAAGATAAAAAAATTAAATAGATTCTACATGCTAGTGGTGAGGCTTTTTGGCGAAAATGAGTCGCCCAAGCCTACTCGTGAGCCGGCTTCCTTAAAATTTCTAAAAATAGTGGCTGGGTTCAATGGCGCATTTTGTCGACCAAAAAAAAGCCTGCCGGAAACGCGGTTTTGTGCTAGAGCGGATATATCAGAAAAAATATGTGCTGGGTAGGAAATATGTTGTGAACCAAAACGAATAGCTAGATTCTGAAAGTCTACATCTTTCAAATCAAGCGACAAAATGTCATCTAACGTTCTGCTTCCGCCAAAATACAACAGTTTAGCAATTAGCTGCCCTTTTTCGTCTAAGTGTTCAAGAAACTTAATAAACATGGAGTAATGGATAGCTCGTCCTTGTCGCTTCACTTCATCAGGATCAAAGGCTCGACATACATAATCAAAAGTTTCCGTTTCTAAATATCTTGTAAAAGAGAGATAGGCATCTACAAGCCTTTCTCTAACGGCTAAAGATAACTCGCGCCGTGATCTAATTTTATTAAGGATTTCTTTATGATCGAAGTGCTTCGCACTTGCTATGGTGTAAATGATTCCATCGTTATCTAAAAGCGACAAAAAGCCTTCATTTATTAGTATATAGGCATAATTTTCAAGACTAGGATCGGATATTTGCATTTCGTTTGCCCAACTAAAAAAAGCAATGAATAACGGCTGCTGAACAAATTTAAAGACAGCCTCGTGCACATCCTTATATAGCTTATCATTACTCTCTGAATACAAACGATAATACCTGTGAAGGGTATCATCGCTCGATTCTTTAGATAACCTTTTCAAAAAAGATTGGAAGGAGCTTGAAGAACTAAAAGCAGCTTCGAGCTCCTTCTGTATGTCAGCCGGGCATTTTTTACGCTGTTGCATTATTTAAAACCCCAAAAAAATCCTGATTAATTGTATTCAATACTTTTGCAGTAGAAGCACTGGACAAGTGACTATAACGTTTTACCATCGACATCGATTTATGACCTAATATGTTTCCAATTTCTAAAACTGAAAAACCATTCATACTAAGATGTGAAGCCACAGTATGTCTAAGCGTATGCAGACTTACGTCTTTTAATGAAGCAACATCCACAGCACGTTCGAAGGCCTCTCTAATGTCTGCTGGCTTTTTTCCATCCATGCTTGGGAAAATATATTCACTCATTACGATACGTTTTCTTTTTTCATTTTTGAGTAGTTCTAAAACATGCTGGCTAAGGTGAACGGTTCTGGTTTCACCGTTTTTTGTATTCCTAAACGTAACTGTAGCGCGGTGAAAATCTATGTCCCCAATTTTTAATCCTAATACTTCGCTTTTTCTGGCTCCCGTAGCAAGCAAAAAAGACACTACTGAATATAAATGAGGACTTTTACTATTACGGCAAGCAGTTAATAATCTATCGATTTCCTCTTTCTCTAAATATCTGTCTCGCGGTTTATTTTCTTTAGGTCGAGAAATTTTCTTTATTGGATTTTCTTTTAGCCATTGCCATTCCTTTACTCCAATCGTAAATGCACGACTTAGTGCGGCAATATAACGATTGGTTGTTGATGGCGTACGTAATTTGTAGCGACAGGTAACTTCACTCAGTAATTTATCGCGCAATTCCGCAATCATGGATGGCGTGATATGACAAAGAAAATAACGTCCTAATTGAGTTTTCCACCAAGATAACATCATTTTTTGCTTTATATACGTCTTTGGATTTTTCGGCAGCTCTTTTTCTATAAAGCGATCTATAAACTCGGTAAATGTTTTTTCTTTATCTTCTTCTCTGCCAAAATATCTTCCAGCACGAATTTCTGCTTCCATTCGCTGCGCCCATTTGGTCGCCGCGCCTCTTGTAGCAAATGATTGTGATTTTTCAGGAGCCCCGTCTTGTCGGATTCGAGCCCTGTATGAAATTTTTCCGTTTTTCAGCTTTCGCTTTTCAATATATGCCATATAACCTCCATTGATTGTATTCACGGTGACCCACTGTAGGCCCACGCGATTTGCTTCCCCAATAAGGAGGTTATGAAGCGTTACGTAAATTGCTAAGAATCAAGATGCTCGGGACTGGACTCGAACCAGCACGGGGTTGCCCCCAAGAGATTTTAAGTCTCTTGTGTCTACCATTTCACCACCCGAGCGCAAACGAATCCAAAAGTTACCACTTTTGTGTTTTTTACGTCAATGTGAATTCGCTTTTTTTATAAAATATTGCCGGATGCATCTTTTTGTTACCATAAAAACTTGGCGTTCTTCTATTCTATAGCCAGAAGGGGACAAAATAAAATGAATAGGTTACAGCTAGGTATTTCCATCGCATTTGGGTTCGGTCTGCTCCTCAACTCATGCACTCCTGGAGCATCTAAACGCGGTGATCAGACATTTATCATGCCGCAGCTACCTATCACAGGCCATTACTTTGAAACCATCCAAAGTGATTCCGAAACCCAAAGAAGGGGAGTAGAGATCGAATTGGTTGTCGCTAAGGAAAGGGAGATTCCCTGGGAAGAATGCACTGCAAAAGTTGAAAACGTGGTGTCGAAATGAAGTTATACCGAAATGCACTGAAAAATTGGGAAAAGGTCATTTTATTTTTTTTATTTCTTTCCCAATTATTTCTCTTCCGGGGAGTTCATGGAGAACAACCTCATGTCCATGAAGCGTTTCGCCTTCTGGCAGAAGAGTCTGTTTTATTAAGTAATAAGTTAAATATGCAGATCATTGGGTGTGGAGGGATTTTCAACGACTCGATCGAGTCGCTGGAAATTGTCTACCGCGTTCCTGGAAGAATGGACATCACCAATGCGAGGCTCGTTTTTATTGCGATTATTCAGGAGTGGCTAAAACGTCTTAATTCCGACATGCAAGCCAGGGTATTTTATAAAAATTTCCCGATGACAATAGACAACCTTGAACTGCGCATGATGCTTTCAGAATATGACGAACGATCAACAAAAAAAAATGCCAAAATTGCTTTAATGTTCAACTTAGGAAAAAGGATCGTTTATTGCTATCGCGACAAGAATGGGACGATATGTCCATTTTTACGGGAAAATTATTGCGATGCTGTCAAAGAAATTGAAAAACAGATCAAAATTAAGAAATAACTTACAAAAAAAGTCTTCGGCCGATACGCAAAAGGGTGGCACCCTCTGCAATGGCCCATCTAAAATCATCGGACATTCCCATAGAAAGATGATGCAGACGCACACTGGAGCCGGCAGCCTCCTGTAATTCATCGCGTAAAATTCTTAATGAGGAAAAACAATGGCGAGCTTGCTTTTCAGATGCCCCTTGAGGCGCCATCGTCATTAGTCCTTCAATCGATAAAGCTGGCAGATGAAGCAAAGACGGAAGCTCTGCTTTCCATCCTGCCGCTGTTAATCCCGATTTACTTGATTCCTGCGATATATTTGCCTGTAACAAAACCGATGTGGTGACATTAGCCTGCTGGCTGGCTTGCGAAATGTGCTTTGCTAACTTAAGAGAATCAACCGAATGGATCAGGGTAAAGGGGCCAATGGCTTTGCTCACCTTATTGCCTTGCAAGTGGCCGATGAGGTGCCAGCGGCAGTCTGCAGGCATAAGGCTTTGCCTTTTTAACCCCTCCAAACATCGACTTTCACCAAAATCGCGCTGCCCTTCTTGATATAGTGTTAAAATATCATTTAAGGGGCGTCCCTTTGTGACTGCGACCAAAGAAATTTCTTTTGGGTTTCGTCCATAATGAAGGGCTGTTTCTCCGATCTCAACTAACAAATCATTTAGAATCACAATTATTCCCAAGCCCGCAATGAGAGAGGCTTGTCAAAAATCTCATGATAGATGAGAAGGTTTTTCCGCGAAGGAAGATTTTTGATCAGCTCCCTTCCTGGCGAGACGGCATCTTTCCTGTTCACTTCATATTTTGGATTACCATCGCTAACAACTTTGAATTTGTCTTTTTTCGTCATTTCTTCTCTCCTTTAGCTGATCCAAGATCATCTTCAGGGCGTGCTATGCTATTGCGCATTTCTGTATCGGCCTGCATGTTTTGAATGCGCCAATAGTCCATAATGCCAAGTTTTCCCGAACGAAATGCTTCGGCCATCGCTTGAGGTACTAAAGACTGTGCTTCTATGAGTTTAGCGCGCATATCCTGAACTTTAGCAAGGTTTTCCTGCTCCATGGCAACGGCCATTGCACGCCTTTTTTCCGCTTCGGCCTGTGCGATCCGTTTGTCCGACTCAGCCTTATCGGCCCGCAATTTTGCCCCAATGTTTTCGCCAAGGTTCATTTCAACGATATCGATCGACAGAATCAAAAATGCCGTTGAGGAATCGAGTCCTTTTTCTAAAACCAGCTTAGAAATACGTTGAGGGGATTCAAGAACGTGCAGGTGTGTTTCAGATCCGCCGATAGCACTAACGATCCCTTCGCCAACCCTGGCGATGATCGTCTCCTCTGTTGCCCCTCCGACTAATTGTGCGATATTTGTCCGTACAGTCACCCTCGCGCGTACATTAATTTGGATACCATCTTTGGCGACACCTGTAATATATCCGCCGTGGTCGGGACAGTCGATCACCTTTGGATTGACAGAAGTCTGAACAGCGTCTTTTAAGTCTCTGCCTGCCAAATCAATAGCTGTCGCTCTTCGCCAGTCCAACGCGATATTTGCCTTGTCCGCAGCGATCAGGGCGGTCACGAGTTCTGTCACGTGACCTCCAGCCAGATAATGGGTCTCTAAATCCGACACCGAAATATCTTTTAAGCCGGCTTTAAAAGCGTTAATACGTGCATTGACAATGAGACGCGGCGGAATTTTGCGCAAACTCATTCCGATAATATTTAGAATAGAAATTGGCGTCCCTGAAACGAAGGCCTGAAACCACAGGCTGATGAATTTACCTAAAATACTTAAGACAAACACAACGATCATTGCAAGCACAATGAACATAAAATAGAATTCAACGCTTATATCGCCGATTAACGAGGTGCAATTAGTCATGATGTTCTTCCTTTTTTTCCAATTTGATAACGATTAAACTGTCTTCCTGCCCGCCGATGACAAGGACTTCAGTTCCTTTGGGCAGATAATTGCTTTTAGAAATTGCCTGGACCCGTTTTCCTTCGATTATAATATGACCGCCGGGCTTTAAGTCTGTCAAAACCGCTCCCTGTTTTCCAATGAGGGACTTATCAAAGGATGCCGCGTGAAAGCCGGTCTGATGCGCATCGGAATAGACGGTGCCTCTGGCTGTGTGGCGCATACTCCACAAGGCAAATTTGACTAGGGCAATAACCGAGATGACCACAAGAGTTAAATAAAGGAAAACTTCTAACCCTGAGTGTTCTTCCATGGCAAAAACGACCACGCCTGCTAAAATCATAATGCCGCCAATCAATCCCATGACCAATCCTGGAAGGTAAAATTCAATAAGGAGGGAAAGCAGTCCGCAAAACAATAGAATAAACGGCATCATGATAGACCTGTTTTTGAAATGGTATTGACCATGATCGTACTCCCATCGAGGTTGACGACAACCACTTTCTCTCCCTTTTCAATTAAGGGCCCGATACTTAGGGCGTCGTAGATATTTCCCTGAATGATCACTTTTCCCGATGGCCTAAGGGTCACAAAGACTTCTCCTTCCTCGCCCGGCTGAGGTAAGTCTTTATGAGCTTCTCCCGCAATATAGCCAACCTGTTCGTGTCCTTCCAAAACAAAGCGTTTGAAACTCGAAAGTTTTGAATAGGGCGCATAGCGCGCAATGAAGAAAATCGCTATGCAGGAAAGCAGCAAAGAGGCGCAAAACCAGGCAAGCCTTTGAACAACTGCAACCCCTGCCGGGTTTAAGGAAAAGGTGCTAAATTCGAAATCAACGGAATCGATCCCGGGAACCATGATCCCAAAAAGTCCCATCAGAAAAAAAAGCGCTCCAATAAATCCCAGCAATCCAAAAGTGGGAAGAACGAACAGCTCGACCAAAACGATCACAAAACCGGTCAGCAATAAAATTAATTCGAGCCAATTTCCTATTTCAAGGGCAAAGCTCGACAGGAGAATTAAAAATAAACAAGTAACCGCGACAGTTCCCGGAATGCCAAAATGGGGGGCAGAGAATTCCATATAAAACCCAATCGTCATCCCCATAAATAATAGAGAAGAAATCAGGGGCGACATCAGAAAGGAAAAAAATAGCATTTTCCAATCCATTTGATATGCTTCAACAGTTGCATTGGGAATTGCGTTAAAAAACGGTTGATGGAACAGGGCAAGTTTGTCGGCCGGCCATTTGCCTGACTGCATTTCCTCAGGAGTGAGGGGAGCCAGCTTTGTAGGGGGGATGATGAGATTGGCCACTCCATATTTTAACAATTCTTCGGCATTTAATGTAAGGAGCTTTCCTTTAGGGGAAATTACTATGTCGGGTTCGGGGCCTTCCAGGCGTATTTGCGATTCATTTTCCAGCTTACTAATTTTATGATCGCGCATCACGACAATCATGTCTTTATCGACCATTGCTTCTGCAATCAGGGGATTTCTGTCGAAATAGCTTGCGCGATTGGCAAAATCGGTACGGATGACAGATCTGATCTTTTCCGAAGCGCTCTCCATTTTTCCGGTGGTGGTGTCGGCCAAGACGGGTTCTGCTGCCCCCATGCTGCCGCCTTTGACCACCGCAATAAACCGGCAGGAATAGGCAATCATCGCTCCCGCAGAAATTGCCCAGTTATTGATATAGGCCAAAACGGGAATATTTTCCTGAAAGTCAAATTCCTGCAACGCATTTGAAATTTGCTGTGCCGCAAAAACTTCTCCCCCCGGTGTATCGAGCTCCAGTATGATGAAAATGGGTTTACTTTTTTTGTAGTGTTCGAGGGCGGTTTTGATATAGAGCCATGTCGACTGGTTAATTTCTGAGCTGCGGTTAGTGATGCTCATATGACCAATGATGTTTGGCCCGTCATGGTTGTATATAATATGTTCTTCAAATAATTTTTCCGAAGGCAAAGGTTCCTGGGCAAAAGTCGATTGCCAGGCATAGAGATACAAAATAATGGTAACAACCCATAATAACCATTTTTTTAAGCGGACATTTTCGCTCATGATTTCGTGTACCCCTTGTGCAGCTACTCGTTACTATCTCATAATTTTACAATAAACTACAGGATAAAGTAATCCGGATTGGTACAATTATAGTCTTGATCTCGATCTTGATCATGATCTTAATCTAGCTCTTCATACATTAAAATTGAAGAAAAGTAAGATTAAGATCATGATCAAGATCGAGATTAAGACTTGCTTACAGTTTTCTTGGTTGAGAGAAATTAAAAATTCGTTCTAATTTCCTGTGTCCTAGATCCGGGTTGGTACAATTATAGTCTTGATTATTTTTTGAGCATCTCTTAAGATTTTTCTGTATAAGCAGGAAGAAATGAATTTTTATGGATTGCACTATCTTTAAGCAACACTCTATCATCTACGCGCATGAATGCGACGAAGATTTGGAACAGAACGAATCTTCCCGTTTACAAGCCTCACTTTCTGAA
>JABDCW010000029.1 GCA_013287905.1 Chlamydiota bacterium
ATATGAAAAGCATGCTCAGATAAAAAAAGGATTTTCTAAATTTCATTACCTACCTCCCAATGGTAAAAATCACACATAATATGAATACTTAATAATTATTTGATATATAACAATTTATTGTACAATTAGCAAGAAAATATTTGAATATGCGTTTGGTATACTTTTCTAGTGTTGATCAATCAAAAATATTTGTAAGTCAACAAGATAAAGAAAAATTGCCCCTAAAGCATTTTGAGGTGACCATCCATCCGGAATATAATGATTGTCGATGCGGAAATTAAAGGATAACTGATTGCATATAAATTCCTTTCGTTTAAATTTGGAAAAATTTTTCTTGAAGAACGAGTTTTCTACAATTTCAAAAATTGATGGATTGCATCCGCCATACTTTAAAATTAAATCCTCCAATAAAAAATAATCTCCTATGTCAGACCTCTCTAGAGCTTTGATATATTTGGATCGTTCTTCACCATCATTTAAGAGTTCCATGTATGGCCACTGAGGGGGAGTCCCATGCATGGAGTGAAGATAAAGATCGGAGACAAAACGGGCAAATCTCCCATTTCCATTAATAAAAGGATGAATACGAAGGAGTTTTTGAAGAATTCGGGCACTTTGTTCAAGAATAGTGAGTTGAGAACCTGTTTTTTGATAGCCTTTTACTTCATTACAGAGCTCAAGCATAGCCCCAGGGATTTCAGAAGATTCTATGCCAATATTGCGTAATTTACCGCTATAATAAATGCCGGCCCATGACCATATATCACCGAACATACTCTTGTGAATTTTCTTTAAGTCTTCTTCATTAAACCATTCAAGGGGATTTTGTCTTTGTTGAAAATATTCTATATAGGTTTTTTGAATTTTTTGGTATTCGACTTCGTCTAATTGATATCTGTATTTAAGTTCGGATAGCTTGAGTCCTTTGCTGCTTCTCAAAAGAGTAGATCCTTTATGAACACTCAAATCTCGTCCATCTCCATCAATAAAAGAAGAGAAAATGAAAAAGGATAATGCAAGGTTGCATATCCAATTATGTTTCATTGAACGATCTCCATTTGCAGATTGTCTTATACCGAATTTTTGAAAGCCTCAGACAAGCTTACCGCAGAGCCGCAAAGTACGCCGAGAAAGCGCAGAGCAATAAAGCATCAAAATCATAGATTTTGTACGGGCTCTTACACCAGAGTTTTGTTAAAGTATTTGCTTAAGACAGCCAATGGTGCAGTAGATTCAGTCTTCAGCCCGTGAACGGGAAGGTGAAATGTCTGCTCTAACACATGCTGGCCTGAAATAGCTGCGTGAGACACCTGATCTGTAAAGACAATCCAGCTGCTGCCTGGTGGAAAGGAAATTTCTTCCTGCGGAACAGTTTTTTGATAGTGTGCATCTCCCTTCATGGTGTCATGAATTTGGAGCATGTAGTGGTCGTAGGCAGTTCGATAATCTTTCGTAATTTTTAGCAGTTGGAGAAGATAGGGAATTCCCCAAACGGGATGGGATATTTTAGGAGCTATTTTTGATACGACATCCTGGAATGGCTCGCCGGCACGCCAAACTCGCGATTTGCCTTCGTGGTTAATATTTGTAAAAACACGCAGGATCCTCTTTCCTTTAGTGGGATTTGAGGGAAATGAATCGACATGCAGAAGAGTGTCATCTTTTCTAAAGGAAGGATTTTTCCTGCCATAGATTTCGACAGGGCGAAAACTAGTTTTGGCTTGTATCAGAGTTGGTTTGTAGTGAGGAATTAGTGCTTCGAGCAATTGCCTGCTTGACAGGGCGTAGCGCCTGATCATGCCCTTTAACAATTCTGCTTCATTACCTGTACGCAAAGTTCCCTTTACCTGGTCTTGTTTGAGGTCATAGCTAATATTTTTCGACTTAGGATCTACTTTTTCCGGAGTGAGAAATTGCCGTTCCGTAATACTCAAGAGAAAATGCAGATTGGGAAGATAGAGGATATGTCCATCTTCCAGTGCTTGTACGGCACTATTTTGAATTTCGGGAGATATCGGGCCATCCCACTTTTTGATGTCAAAGCTTTTCAATTGTTTTCTTTTATGCATTGTTTAAACCTTTGTGGATGGTTTAGAGATTTTCTGTTAAAAATTTATCTAGAGTACTAACACAGATGAAGACGGAAAGTCAAGTGTTTTCGTACTTCTTTTGTTTTGCATATTATTGTTGAAAAAATGGGATATATGATATGTGTGGACTTAAGGCCAATATTTTCTTTTTCAATTTATAAGGAGATTAGTATGAAAAAGTCCATTCTAGTTCCGGCTCTTAGCCTATTTCTGTCTATTACGAGACTCATAGGGGCAGAAAGTTTGCCTCAGGATGTCGTCGTTAACCATTCTCATTCTTCCTCTCATCGTAGTTGTCCAAAAAAATGTGAAGCTCCCTGTCCTGTACGATCTTGCCTGATCGGCACTTTGTCGGCCTCTTCAGCAACTTCACAGACATTGACTACTACTGCTACTCCGTTAAGTTTTGATGCATATGAATTTAATACAGATCCTACTGCAATTGGCTTTTCTCCGTCCATTCCAACGCAATTCACTTTGACAGGTCCCGGAGTATTTTTAATCGAAGCCTCAGGCATTCTCGATACAATCGCTACTATTTCATCTACTGATAATGTGCAGGTAAGTCTTTATAATCTCACGAGCGCTGCTGCTGTATCTCCCTCTCCTTTATATAATTGGGAGCCAGGTTTTGCAGCGCCAAGCGGCACAGAAGTCGGGTTTGGAATTTCACGGGCTGTTCAGTTATTATCCGGCCAAAGCTTTACCTATGAAATCATTGCTGTAGCTTCCAGTGCAGACACTTTCGCAGTCAATAATAAAGTGATTAGTGTCACTCAACTCCAGTAAATATAAAAGGAGCCAATCATGAAAAAAATTATTCTATTTTCTGGGCTTGGGATACTCCTGGCTGCTACAAAATTGATGGGAGCGGAAAACCTCGTGCGAGATGTCGAGATGAGGTTTCCTTCCTATTCACACTCACTCGGATCTAAGAGCATGACTTCACCTGGAGTATTAGGAGTGTTGTCGGCTTCATCTATAGTTCCCGATTCGAGTACGGGTCCCGTAGGTTTGACATTTTTTTTAGAGTTTAATACGAATTTTAAAAATATGAGTTTTAGTACCCTTGACGATCTGGGTTTTAGTTCGCAGTCTTCTTTTCTGCTGTCTGGCCCCGGTGAATTTTTGATCGAAACTTCAGGGGTAATTACCGTAACTGCACAGGCTAATTTAGGTCAGGGAATGGGCATTAGTCTTCAATTCTTAGGAACAGATGATGCGTGGCATGCCATTTATCCTGGTTTGTCTTTTAATTGGATACCTCCTTTTGCGGCTCCGGCAGGGACGGCAATAGGATTTAATTTTTCCCGCTTTGTCCAATTAGTAAAGGGAGAAGTGGCTTCTTATCGCATAGCCTACTTCAATGGTTTTTCCAGCGGCGCTACTATTACTAATAAAACGCTTACCGTTACGCAAACGCAAAAATAATAGACTTACCAGAACCTGTTCATGATCTTAGATTTTGAACAGGTTCTTACATAATTTGGTTGACGATGCAGGGCGCTGACTTTATTCTCGATTGTTTAGTAAAGGAAAATGTGGACCATCTATTTATGGTTCCCGGCGGATTGGTGGATCCATTTTTACCAGCTCTTTCCAAGCAAACTGCCCTTACGCCAATCGTGGCGGCCCAAGAAGGTGGGGCAGCCTGCATGGCAGATGGTTATGCCAGGGCAAGCGGAAGAATTGGCGCGGCACTTTGTATTGGGGGCCCCGGGCTGTTAAATACAGTGACGGCCATGGCTACCGCCAAGACGGATGGATCTTCCATTCTGCTCATTAGCGGCGAGGCACCTACCCATCTTGAAGGTCTTGGCAGTTTTCAGGATGCCAGCAGTCAAACTCTCGATGATGTTGGTATTCTAAAGACGTTGACACGCTTCTCCAGCTCAGTTAACAACCACAAAAACCTTCACCATATTGTTCGTCATGCAATGATCCATCTGCTTACACAACCAAGAGCCCCTGTCCATCTTTCTATTCCCAGAAACATTCAAGAGGCAACGATAGAGGCTCAGTATCAAACAACGGGTAAGAATTTAACCCATCCGGCCGTACTTTCCTTAAGTGACGCAGAAGCGACACTTGTCCTTTTCAATCAAAAAATAAACGGTACTCCACCTGTCAAAATTGTTGCTTTAGCAGGTGCGGGCATTGAGCATGCCGAATGTTGCGAAGATTTAAGGCGCCTTGCAGAAAAATGGAGCATCCCCGTCGCCACAACCTTGCGCGCAAAAGGGGTGTTTCCTGAAGATCATCCTTTATCGCTTGGGGTTTTCGGTTATGCCGGGACGCATCATTCAAGAATGGCTATTCTCGATCAGCCGCCCGATTTGCTGCTTGTGCTAGGCTCCGGACTCAATCAGAGAGATACGATGAATTGGACCCTAAAATTGAATCCAAAAAACACGATCTCTGTGAATCTCGATACATTGGCATTGGGAACCCATTTAAAGGGCGCTTGCGTTGTAGGCGACACCGGGTCTTATCTGAAATGGTTGGAGGGTAAGCAGGATGCCATCAGGGCATCTCTTGAATCAACACGGAGCAAAAGAGAAGCCTGGATAGCAGGCATTACCGCACAGCCCAGGTTGCAGAACCCTGAAAACTGCACGAGCAGGGCTTATCCCCTCCATCCTGCACGTATCATCAGCGAACTGCGCAAGGCGCTGCCGCGCGACGGCATTGTACTGATCGATTCTGGAGCGCACCGGGCTTTTGCCGGACATTACTGGGGCTCATACAGTCCGCTTACCTATATCTCTGCAACTAACTTAGGTCCGATGGGATGGGCGATACCTGCGGCGATCGGGGTGCAATGCGCCAAGCCCGGTAAAAAGGTGGCCGTGATTACAGGCGATGGTTGTATGCATATGGAGGGCATTGAGATTGCTACGGCTGCCAGGTATGGGCTCCCTGTCATTTATGTCGTTATTAATAACGCTGCCTTAGGTAATGTCTGGCTTCGCGCTCACGTCGAAGGAGCTTTGCCCGATCAATTAACCTCTTTACCCGACCAGGACTGGGCTGGCTTTTCCAGAGCCCTTGGAGGCGAAGGGATCACGGTCCGCAAGGCAGATGAGCTCGCACCGGCTTTTGCTAAGGCTCTCCAGACACAAGGACCGACAGTCATCGATGTGAAGGCCGATAAGCGGTTCCCTACACCTGTTGAGGACTGGTCGAAAGCTTGCGCTGAGTGGTCTTATCAGGAATAATGGGACGGAGATCGACCTATGTCAAAACTTCTCTTTAACCCCGCTCTTTTAGAGTCTAAAGATAAGTCAATCTATGAGGCAATGGTTGCCAAACGAAAAAGCGAGGGAGTTCCATTTGACGGGCCATATTCCGCTTTAATGAACCATCCGGAACTTTGTCAGAAGATTGAGGCGCTTGGATTTTTTCTTAAGTTCCAAGGTCATCTGCCGCGCGATGTTTATCAATTTGTAGTTCTGAGTGTCGCCAGGGAAACAAAAGCTGCCTTTGAATGGGCGGACCATGTGGAACATGCCAAAAGGTCAGGTGTGCCCGAGGAGGTTATCGGGATGGTCAGGACAGAAGGGATTTCAGGGGCTTTTCAAATGCCTTACAAAATTGCCGCTCAAGTGCTGGAAGCTACATTAGTTTGGCAAAATATCCCCGAAAAGGCACAGTCAGATGCCATAGAAAACTTTGGCATGTATGGTTTTATCGAGATTGTTGTGTTATCAGGCTTTTATCAGATGTTCTCTGCCATTAATCAAGGTTTTGATATCTTGCCAAATCATTAAATGTTTATTGTAAAAATATTATTACAATGATTTAATCAGGCTATATGAGTTTAAATTTTAATTTGGAGAAGTTATGGGAATAATTCTTACAATTATCATTGGTTTTTTTGTCGGACTTTTTGCAAGAGCCCTCATACCGGGCAGAAATATCTCAGGGTTAATTATGACAACCCTTCTCGGTATTGCAGGTGCTTTTGTTGGAAAATTCTTAGGCCAAGCCTTTGGTTTGTATGCTGAGGGTCAGTCTGCCGGTTTTTTTATGTCCTTAATCGGAGCTATGATTATCCTGTTCATCTATCATGAGTTTTTTGTAAAGAACCGCAATCCTCCCGCATAATGGAAGGAGGAGGCGTGAAAAATCCTGTTGGTTTTATAGGTCTTGGCAATATGGGCTTGCCGATGGCGCAGAACCTTCTAAAAGCTGGCATTCCTCTCTATGTCTATAATCGCAATAAAGACAAAGCCTCGCTTCTTGTCAAGGAGGGTGCTAAGCTTGTAGACACTCCTTGTGATATCCTTAAAGACTCAAGAGTCGTGATATCGATGCTTGCCAATGATGAAGCTTTGGATACTATTGTCAATGGAGCCAATGGACTCGCTGCACGATTACAAACGGGAGCCGTGCATATTTCCATGAGTACTGTCTCCCCTTCCATCGTCAAAAAAATGAAAGAGGAACATTTGACAAAAGGGGCTATTTTTCTTTCCGCCCCTGTTACAGGAAGGCCTGATGCTGCAGCAGCAGGAAAACTATGGATCTTTCTTGCTGGTGAGAAAAATGCCAAAACACAGGTCAGACCTTTACTGGAAGTGTTAAGCCAGGAAATTTTTGACTTAGGCGAAGAAGCTGAGCACGCCAATATATTTAAACTGATCAACAATTTTATGATCACTTCTGCCATGGAAGCCTTAGGGGAGGCATTTGCTTTCGGGGAAAAAAATGGGCTTTCACCAAAACTTGTGGGCGAGATATTAACAGAATCTCAGTTTGCCTGCCCCGTTTATAAGATCTATGCTCCGATACTGGCAAAGCAAATGTTCGATCCTGCAGCATTTGCTTTAGAGCTTGGCTTCAAAGACATCAAGCTGTTAAAGGAGCAAGCGGATCAATTGTCGGTAACGATGCCCTTTTTACATTATCTCCACAACGAGATGAAGAGCTGTATGGACAGAGGATTAGAGAAAAAAGACTGGTCTATTTTTGCGGCAAGAGGGAGAGGGTGAAAGGCGGTTGTCCGATTTTGCAATAAATTCATTTGAAGGTGGTTTTACTGAACGTCTTTACCGCATTGGATCTGCCAACAGAAAGTAACCATTCTGTCCATGTGAGACAATTACAAAAGTCTTAGATTACTCAGGGCTAGCAGAATATTCAACGCAAAGGCGCAGAGGCGCAAAGATAATAAACATTCAAGGATATACGTCACAGACATTATCAACGATTATAACGATATAACGATAAAAACGATAAAGACTGTATATAAGGAAATTTATAGCTTGATTTGACCCATTCACTTTTATCGGGTAACCCGATAAAAGTGAGACGCTTTAAGCCGCTACTTGAAAGGCGAGCTAAAGAGATTTAAAGCGCTCCGAAATTGCCTTTTAAGTAGCGGCTTAACCTAAGATACGTTAGAAGCCAATTCTTGAGCCTGTTTTTATCTTTGCGTCTTTGCGCCTCTGCGCCTTTGCGTTGAATGTTTTGCCAGCCCTGAGTAATCTAAGACTTTTGCAATTGTCTCGCATGGACAGCATGGACTTCATGGACGACATTAATGTAAAGGGGAAGTAAAATAAAGTTAGACTAACAGAGTGCAAATATTTATTTACTATGTAATTTTAAAAAAGCGAATAATTGCTTCTCCCATTTGTTCGTGTCTGGCCCAAGCCAAATGAAATGACCACTTTCCGGTACGGAAATGAGCTGTGAAGTGGGTAGGCTGTCGTTTATCTCTTGCGCGGTTGGATAAAATCCATTGCTGTCATTGATCGCTTGTATGATCAAGGTCGGAAGCGAGTATTGCATCGGGGTTGGGGGGGTAAAAGTATCTGTCCAATATTCCACCCCTAAAAAATCGTTCAGGGTTCCATAAAGTCTGGGTGAAAGCGGGATAGTGGCTATCAACATATTTCTTAAAAAATTATATTGGCTGATATGGTTGAGGACGTAGTTGTTTCTTTCTTGTAGCGCAAGCCCTGTTAATGTAGTGTCAGCAGGCAAAAATTCATTAGCTACCGAATAATAATCTTTTGTCAGTGAGATATGAAGCAGGTAAGTGGTAAAATCAATGCTTGCCGTTTCGGACACCAAAACCGCACCCAGTATTGCATAGAAAAAACCATCTTCATTCGGACTCGCTCCTATACATTCAAGAACGACAGCATTCGTGCGGTCAGGATGTCTTAATCCAAATTCGTAGGCCACCGGAGCTCCCGCAGAAAAACCAAGTACGATCGCTTTAGGAATGTGTAAAGTATCGAGAAGGGCGGCAATCAGGTCTGCCTGTTGTGCAGCCGTTGTCTCTTCTAAAAGGATCGGATTGGTGTAAATAGGGGTTGATAAATAGCCTGGCCTTGAAGGGATAATCACCTTAAACCCTTGGTTTGCGATGTTGGATGCCACTAATTCGCCCTGATCCCAACCTCCAAAGCCGCCATGAAGCGCTATAACGACTGGTCCTTCTCCATTGACTACTATTTGTATATCGCCTAAGGCTGTGTGGACAACTTTCCCTTTCTCATCCAGATTGTCAGTTGTTTTTGTTAACCATCTTTCATACCTATCCTGAGCATAAGGATAAAGAGGGGTGGCTATGAGCACAAAAAAACACACGATATATTTTCGAAAATTCTTGATCATATCGATAAACCTTAATACCTTTTTTGGTTTGAAACTTTAGACCTCTTTCAAAATACAAGATCTCCCTTCAATGGTAAAGAAAAAATATACTTTACAAAAATTGGGACTCCAATTACAACCTGAATAAAACACACTAATGTATTCAATATTATGCGAAAACAACTTATTTTTATTTTTATTTTTTTACAGATTGTCCCCAGATTTCTTTTGGGTCATACAGGAGATAACCATTCTCTTGTAAATCGGACTCTTCACGCAGAAGAATGTATTCCGCCGGAATTTTTAAATCTTCCCTATGCCGTTTATCCGGGAACTTGTCAGTACAGCATGGATAGATTCAATTTTAATAAGCGCTTCAATTATTTTCCTAAAATCATCTTCTATCCAAATCAAGAGGCCCAAGTACAGTTTCTGGTGAGTATTTTTAAAAAGTATCAATTGGAATTTGCGATTCGGTCCGGAGGCCATTGTTTTGAACCCGGCTCTTTATCTTCTGATTATATTGTAGATGTAAGTCTTTTCAATGCAATTATACCGGATATACCAAACCAGGAAGTTTATATAGGGGCCGGAAGCGAACTGAAAAATGTGATTCAAACTCTCGGAGCACTCGATTATGCTATACCTACCGGAACGTGTCCAAGCGTCGGGGTCACAGGACTGACTATGGGCGGCGGTATCGGTTTTCTTTGCAGACAATTCGGATTAACATGTGACTCCGTAAAAAAAATTAAAATAGTTACGGCTGACGGGGAAATCATCGAAGCTTCACAGGATAATCATTCTGATTTATTTTGGGCGCTGAGAGGTGCCGGCAATGGCTCTTATGGAATTGTACTCGGATTTACTTTTGAAATCTATTATGTCCCTGTAGTTACCTATTATGAGTTAATGTGGGAGTGGGATATCAATCTGTTAAAGCCGATCATGGAAACATGGCAGTGCTGGGCTGAAACACTTCCCGACAGTATTACGACTGTGTTGGGCGTCCGCCACCCAAGTTTTATGTGCGCCATTCCGGAGGAATCGCCTCCGCTGGTCATAAGAATCGATGGCCTTAAAGTCGGTTCTGATCCATTTACCGAATGGCAGGTATTTAAAAAATTTGATCCTAAAGTAACAATCATTCAGACAAGCTACTTAGATTCGTCCAGGTACTGGTCTAATGAATCTCCGCTTCCCTTCAATAAAGGCAAGTCTAAAATTTTAAATAAACCATTGTCCAGAAAATCAATCGATAAGGTAGTGAGATTTTTTAAAAATTTGGAAGAGGTAAATCCCGATTACCTGGTCTATTTTGACTTTGAAAGATTCGGAGGAAAAGTGGCCGATAATGACAGTTCTTTTTTTCCAAGTAAAGCGTTTGGATGGTGGGAGCAGGCCTATTTTTGGGAATTTCCAGAACAAACGCCAGAAGTTCTTGCTTTAAGCCGTGCTTTTTATAATACACTGAGTAATAAAACATTTCCTTATTGTTATGCAAATTTTGTAGATTACGATTTAGGAGACACATACCTTTTCAGATATTACGGAAATCATGTAAACCGGTTAATTTCCATAAAGCGAGCTTATGATCCGCTCAATTTGTTTCATTGGAGGCAGAGCATACCAGTATGCCGCTAATGAATTTTCTTGCATGGATCGGCTTGCTCTTTTATCCTTTCATTACAGCTGCAGGCACAGACGCCTCTTTACACTCTTGCGAAAATATCATTTCATCGCAATGCCTCGACCGGCAAGAGGTGTACAATGCGACTACGACAATTTATCATGGGTCTTCTGTTGAGCCGACGATTGCAGTCAATCCAATGGAACCTAAAAAAATGGTGGCAGTCTGGCAACAGGACCGCATTTCCAATGGAGGTGCGCTTCTTGCCGGAGTAGCCTATTCCCGGGATGGCGGGCGAAGTTGGCATAAAGCTTGCATTCCCTTTCAAATATGCCAGGGGGGAATCAGCCAGCGATCGGGCGATGAGTGGTTAAGCTATTCCGCCGATGGAAAAAAAGTCTATCTTTGTGCATCGGTTCTCAATGCCACGCAAGAGCCCGGTACAGAAAATCAGTTCGGTGTTGTTGTCGCCATTTCGGAGGACGATGGGGCCCACTGGTGTGAGCCCCGATACCTCATCTCCAGTATGAATTATATTTCTGATCCAGGCAGACAGTTTGCCAATACTGATAAAAACTCAATTACGGCTGATCCTGACGATCCGCATAAAGCCATCGCCGTTTGGGCGAACTTCAATCCTAGCGCCTCATCGCATGGCGTAGCGCAAAGCAGCTATACAACTGATGGCGGAAAAAATTGGTCAGCGGTGAACCTGGTATATGACCCCTTTCCGGACCTTGTCCAGCAAGGTTTGAGTAATGGGATTCAAAATGATAATCAGGCAAGTAACAATGTCGTTGTCATCTTGCCAAAGAAAGGCAAAAGGCCAAATCACAACGGCGATTGGCTCAATTTTACCACGCGGGGCTACGCCAAACCAGGCGCTACAAATGCCCAGTATACAAATGATTCATTTCCTTTCCAGTATACGCTTAACGATATCGTTCTAATACGTTCAAGGACCCAAGGTAAAAAATGGGATCCTCATTCAACCATTGTCATCCCGAGCTTTGTCAATAATTTGCTGTACACTGGAGGATACTCTTACGATAATCAGGGCAATATTACCGGAGGGATTGGAACCTTGATGCGAAACGATCAGACAGTCCCTTCCTATAATGTCAACCCTCACAATGGCTTTCTCTACGTTGTCTATCAAACGAGCGCCTTTAGACCCGATCAACTGCAGCAAATAGGGTTGGTCGTTTCCCGCGATGGCGGACATAACTGGTCATCACCAGTGCAGATCAATCGTACATCGGAAAATGCAATAAACCCCCAAGCCTTTGCTCCTTTTGTCGCGATCACTCAAGATGGACGGGTGGGCGTTTTGTATTTTGACTTTCGCAATGATGACAGATCTGATCTAAATCATACTAAAATGGATGCCTGGCTGGCGATTTACCAGGAAGTGAAAAATCCCAATGGGGGAAGTACCCAAATCGGCTTGGATTTTGTTGAAGAGATACGTCTTTCTGAAGAATCTTATATTGCACAGAATGGTCCCAAGACAGGTCAAGGTGTGATGACAGAAGGGGATTATCAATTTCTTTGTGCAGAAGAAGATAAATTCTATGCCATTTATATTAAGTCGCTGGAAGGGCCCTTTACCCCTCCAACGGTGTTCTTTGTCGATCCCGTCCATAATGCCACTGTTCTTTTGGATAATAACAAACGAACTGCCCCGTTTGTCAGCATCGTAAGAAATACAAAAGATAATGCGTGCCTGCTTCTGACTAAAGAGTTAAATACTGATACGGAATGTTGTTTCTAACATTCTTGATAACTAAATGATTTTTCTATACATTTAAGTAAGATGATAAATCTGCCGTAACAGGAGGTTCTATGAAATATTTTTTTGTACTTTTCGTCAGCTTGTCCATAATCGGAGGATCTTCTATAGCCGAAGAGGCTTCCTTAAAAAAGAACTGTCACTGCAAGGAATGTTCATGCACACCAGAATCCCACTGCGGATGCTACTCGGAAACTGGTTGCAGCGCCCATTGCACATGCGGCAATAATAAAAAAACTTGAAGGTAAAAGCAGATTATGTGCGTAGAAACTAAAAATCTGGCTTGGGAAAGGCCTGCAGAAGAGACAGACATTCCCATTTTCACAAAACACTTTCCCGGAATTGATTTCAGAGGGATGTTAGAAGCAATGAGCGTGGATGCTTGCGTCCCGTTAACGTCCGATCTTGCCCTCTTTGCTGGAATTCTCTCTGTTGAAAGGGACGATCTTGGGATGCGGTTTGTGCCGTTTGCCGGAAAATCTTCAGAGTCTCCACAAGCCGTGGTCAAGCTTTCTATTATGGAAGGGATTGTCGATTGGATGGAAAATACTGCTCTTGGCAGCTATATGTGGCAGGCGGGTTCCCAATGGGCAGAGAAAGAGCATGGATGCAGGGTGGAATTTTCGATGAACTGCGGCTGCGGCAGTGTCTGTTGTGAATCGTATGAAAATGGAGACTGGATTTCGTGGGTCCGCCGCTTCAATGAGTCACGCCGCCACTTGTATGGGCGTACGAATGTCATCTGGCAATCCACCATTGAAGGGACCGATATTACAAAAGATCAGTTTCATACGTGGAAGCGGATGCGCACAGTGCTCGAAACTCTTCCGTACAGTAAAATTTAATAAATGAACGCGATGGGCGAGTTTTAAAACACAGAGGTACAGAGATACACAGAGAAAACTTTCTTTATTGCTGAATGCAAAAAAAGAAAAGCACTTGTTTTTATCGCATCGCGAAAAATAGCTTCATAGAGCCTGTTCAAAATCTTTCTAATTTTTAAATAAACTACCACAGAGCCCACAGAAAACACAGAGGTGCGGTTTTCACTCTGTGTTTTCTGTGGGCTCTGTGGTAGTTTTAATGATGAATGTATCTCCACTAAGTTTTTAGACAAAGTAAATTTCGCAGGGTTGTCTATTTAAAAGATTTTGAACAGGTTCTTAAAGCCAATACAACCTTATTGATTTTTTCTCTCTTGTCTCTCAGTGCCTCTGTGTTTAATATTTTTAGGGAAACTCGCAACCCAAGTTATTTACAGGCAGACACCGCAAAGCAGTAAGCAACTGGCTACTTTGTAAAAACTCGCACATCGTATTAATTATCATTTTTAAAAAATTTTATTACGGCACCCGCAAATTCGCCAGCTTTCTCAATATGTTCCATATGGGCCTGACCGGGAAAAAGAAGATGACTGCTCTTTGGAATTTCGCGGCTCATTCGCTTGGCATCTGCAGGGCAAATGATGTCCTCCTCTCCTTCAATCACTAACGTATGCGTAGTAATTTTTCTAAACCAACTTTCTGAATTAAATTGTAGCAGCGCATCAAATTGCCTCTGCTGTCCTGTCAAAGATTGAGGATATGGATATGTTTCTACGCTTTGCAGGACCTTTGCGATCTCCTCCCGATTTTTAATAAAATGATTGGAAAAAAGCCAGGGTATAACTCCTTCAGTCATTGTTACAAGTGACAAGCCCTCCTGTCTCATCTTGAGAAAAAAATGGAAAGCTGCAGCAGATACAGGCTGAAAATGAATGAGCGGATTGGCAAGCACCATTTTTTTGATTAGCTTTGGATATTTGATTGCCAGGGTTTGCGCGATGGCGGTCCCCATAGAATGGGCCAATATATAGCAATTTTGGATAGGAAGAAAAACCATCAATGCCTTGATGTCTTCAGCCATTGTTTCTATGTCATAGGGGGAATCGGGACTGTCGCTTCTGCCAGCCCCCCGATTATCGACCAAAATAAGATGAAAATGTTCCTTTAAGTCATGACGTATGGAGTCCCATGCCGAGAGATCTGTCGTGTACCCGGAGATTAATAGTAATGGAGGACCCTGCCCTTCTTCTTCATAATGCAAATTGATCCCATTTACAGACACTTTACTCATATTGTACCTTAAATAAACTTAAGGTATATCTATGAATCCATTTTTTCAACAAAAAAATTTAAATTTGCATTCTCGTCCATTTTATGTATGATGGAAAGAAACAATAAAATATTTGAGATTTTCCATGATAAACTATCATTTTTTTCGCCAATTCATTGGTTTTGCCTTAATCTTTTGCTCAGGCAGTGCGCATGCCGCACCGGTTACCTGGGTCGCATCAAGTCCAAATAACGATATGAATGATCCCGTAAATTGGAATCCTAATACGGTTCCGGGAGCAGGTGACGATGCCATCTTCAATAGCGCTCTTCCTGGCATCGATTTCAATCCTACTGAAAATTCTGCACCTTTTTCTGTTTCGACCATTCAGTTTCCTTTCAACGCATCGGCCTTTACCATCAATTTTAACAATGAAACGTTGACTTTCAATGGTCCAGGTATTAGTGGTTCCAATACAAATGCCGCCATCTCCGTTGCCAATACTGATAACCATTCTTTTCCAGGAGACCTCGTTTCTTTCCTGGGAGGAACGGGAACTTCCGGCAACGCCATCATCACGGTTTCCAATAACGGTACAGTGACGGGAAGCCAGTCTGGCATGTCTGTCGGGACATTCAACTCCAATCTCTACTCTGCAGGAGCTTTTACCATTACTAATGGAGAAATTTTGGCAAGCAATACAGGTGTTGACAGCACGAATGGTATAGGCAACAATGGAACCGCTAATACAGGTTCCGGCCAACTGGAATTTACTCAGTCATTTACCGCAGGAGACAATGTCACTATTTCCGCATCGAATAATGGGACTTTTAGCGGAACGAATACAGTGCAAGGCATTGCTGTTGCCATCGTCAATGGCAGTCAATTTGTATCTTCCGGAACATTCGATGCGGGAGATCATTTTACCTGCGAGGTGCATAACACCGGTAATGACAGCAGCTTAGGAGTTGGCCTTAGCAACATAGGTCAAATCAATGCTGCGCAAATGATCCTGCAAGATCAGGCAACTGTTGGTGACAATTGTACCATCGCTGTTTCTAATACCGGCATGAATTCTTCCCAAACAACCAATTTTTCCGACTTTATTGGATACCTCAATGACCAGCAATTTTATGCAGGAAATACCTTCCAGGCGGGCGATGCTTTTAGTTTGACGGTCACAAACTCCGGTGTGGATACCAGCAATGGAAACGGGCAATACCAGGTGGCAGTCATCAATTCTAACTCCGGAACGACAGGAAATCAAATTCTCTTACAGCATGGTGCAATGCTCGGAGATCATGCAACCATTAGCGCTGCCAACAGCGGGACCTATAGCGGCACCAATACAAATGGTGGTTCCAATGTCGGGGGTATGAACCTTCAACAGTTCGTCATTGGCGATTTCACGGCGCCTGGTGCCTACACCTTTGTTGCCGGCGACAATTTTACCTTGAATGCCTCCAATAGCGGAATTGACAGCAGCAATGGAATGGGAGGGAATGCCGTAGGAGATGTTTCTTCAGATCAGGTGACTCTCTTCACTCCCGCTATTTTTGGTGATCAGGCAAATATTGCGATCACTAACAGTGGAAACTTCAGCGGTCATGCATCCACTATATATGTGAATGTCGGTTCCGCCGGCTCAAGCCAATTCGATTGCGTCAGCAGCGTCTTGGCCGGCGATCATTTTATGCTTAATGTCAGTAATGTAGCGACAAATACTGGCACTGGCATAGGCGGTTATTTTATTGGAGATATTATAACCGGTCAGCAGACCAGTTTTCATGGCGGACTTGTTCTTGGAAATAATGGATCGATTACCATTTCAAATAGCGGGATAAACTCATCTGATACAACAAACAATAACCAGGTGGGTGCTCTCCTGGGATATGGCAAGCAATTATTGGCACAAAATCTATTTCAAACCGGCAACGATTTTCAGTTAAGAATCACGAATAGCGGATTTGATGAGAGCACAGGAGCTGGTGGGAATTTTGTTGGCTTTATAAACAATAATACCGCTGACAATTCCGCTTCTCAATTTCATCTCTCAGATGGCGGTACCTTAGGAGACCGTGCATCGATTATGTTAGTAAACACGGGAATGTATCAAGGCAGCACGACGAATTCTAATTCTGTAGGCACTCTGTCAGGCCAACAAATGTATTCGGCAAACGATTTTTTTGCCGGAAACGACATGAATTTACTCGTATCTAACGCAGGGACAGATAATGGATCTGCACAAAACAACAATAATATCGGGACAGTCGGCAGCTCTCAACTCGAATTCAGTGACACCATAATCGGCAATAATTCTTCGATTGTCCTTTCCAATAGCGGAACAAATAATGACCCGACCGGGACTTTAAACAATATCGGGGTAGTCAATGGCTCACAACTATTAGTGAATGGCAATTTTACGGGGGGAACAGCCCTGAATATAAATGCAGGCAATACGGCTGTCAATGAGGGCGATCCCAACAATTTTGTCGGATCTGTGGCCGGGTCCCAAATTACTTTTACGCAAGAGTGCTCATTAAATGATGGAACGGTGATCAGCGCATTCAATTCCGGTACTGTGGGAAGCTCGCAAATCCTATTTGGGCAAGGGTTCGATATAATCAGCGGGAGTGTGGTGATCGAGGCTATTAATCAAGGCACTGTCGGCTCATTTGGAATTGATATTCAGGGGAGTAATGCGGGAGGTAATGCTTTCATCCATTTAGGCAACAGCACGCTCAATATTGGAACCTTTCTTTCTTCCTTTACTATTGCAGGACTCGATGGCGACAGCACAAGTATTGTCCAGTCTCAACCGCAGTTAGTGATCGATACAGCTCCTTCGACAAGGTCTGTATTTTCCGGAACGATCCAAAATTATTTAAGCCACAGCTCGACATTGGTGAAAACGGGGAAAGGAACACAGACACTTTCCGGAAACAATACCTATACTGGACTGACAACGATTCAGGAAGGCGTTTTAGTTTTGAATGGAATGGTTGCAGGTGATCTTTTAATTAATTCCGCAGGAACATTAAAAGGCAATGGAACTGTAGGCGGCCGCCTTACGAACAATGGAGTGATCTCTCCGGGAGAGAGCATTGGTACAATAACTGCCGGCGATTACATTAATAACGACGGAACTTATGCTGTCGAGGTCAACGGTCTTGGACAAAGCGACCTCATCGATGTTTTAGGGACTGCGACATTAAATGGAGGCACTGTTTTACTCTCTTCTTCAGACGGTGGTTTTACATTCCAACAGCCATACACCATTTTGACGGCGGGCGAAGGGGTAACCGGGACATTTTCCGGAGTCGCTTCTTCAGCCTTTGTCAAGCCGACACTTGGCTATGATCCCAACAATGTCTATCTGACGCTTCAGTCAGCTCTTGTAAACGCAGCCAAAAAGTGCAACCAGTGCGGCGTTGCAAAAAATCTCGATCACATTATCAACCCGAATGCTGCACAATCGCAGCTCATCAGTACGATTGCTAATCTGCCATTGACTGCAGCACAGAAAGCATTAGAAAGCCTGTCCGGATTTCAATATACAAATGATGTGCTAATGGCAAATATCTCCACGGGCAGATTTTTAAGACGTTTATATGATCCATTGAGATCATTGGTGTCCCCGTCCAGCTGTGATTCCAGTTGCGGTGTTCCTTGCAATGGATGGACCACATGGCTGGATACGGGATATGGATTCACAAATCTGCATGGAGATAACGCTCACAAACTACATTGCGATAGTTACCAGGTGACTTGCGGCATCCAAAAACAATTCTGTTATGACTTGACGTTAGGCGTCGCCGGTTCCTATGAACATGACAATACAAGATATCGCGATGGAAAAGCAAATGGCAATACGGGATATGCAGCCGTTTATGGACTCTACAGGCCATGCATGTTTTATGGATTATTTGATTTTGTTTATGGACATACTTCCAACCGGCTAAAGCGCACCATTGATGCTGGGTATTTGCATGAGAAAACACGTGGTAAGCCCAATATCAATAATTTTACTTTCTATGGAGAAGCAGGATTCGATTTACCCATTGACTGTCTCCTTGTTCAACCATTTATAGGGATCCAGGCTGGGAGAAATTGGCGCGGCCGCATTGATGAAAACCAGGAAACTAATTGGGGTTTACTCATCGACAAGTATCATTGGTCTACTACAAGGTCCCGTCTTGGGCTCCATTTCTCTACTTCTAACTTCTATGACTGCATCGATGCATCCTTAGATGTTGCCTGGAACCAGCTATTATCGAGCCATAAAAATTCGACTGTCGGTCGCTTTAAGCAATTTGGTAATGATTTTCCCGTTTGCGGCGATAAGCTGGACCGTTGCAGCTTTGATTATGCCCTTGAGCTGACGGCATCTCTTTGCGATGGATTAAAAGGGTATGTAGAACTAAATGGGGAGTTCTGGCAACATGCATCGACAATTAACGTTATTGGCGGTGTCGAATTGTCCTGGTAAAGGCTGTTTTGTAATGATAAATTAAAAGAGTGAATCTCCAATAAACATTGTCTACGTAATTCACAATCGCTTCTTTGCGCGCCTTTGCGTCCATAGTTTTACCCATAAGTCCTAAAGCAATTCAACGCAGAGACGCTGAGTCGCAAAGACGCTGAGGAAAACAGGGTTTAATTTTAAATTTTCTCTTGCCTCCGCGTCTTTGCGTCTTTGCGCCTCTGCGTTTAACTATTGACGTCACCTTGTAGACAAGTATTTTATGAGTTATGGGTAAAAGTATGCTTGCGTCTTTGCGTTTAATTAATTATTTTGAGGTACTAAATTTACGTGATGGGCTGAGTGCAGTCACGGCTTTAAGGATGCTAATTCCTTTTCTAATGATTTTTGGTAGCGATGGTTAAATATTGCTGCAATATCCTCGAAGGCTGCACAGCTTAATAATTTTCGATTCGCCGATGACCTGTCCAAGGGCATCAAGCGCCCTGACCTGAAAATAAGGGCCGGGGACATCGACTTCGATGGCCGTTTCAAAACCATTCTTTGCTGCAGAAGCGGCAAGCTTTAGTTTTTTTGGTTTCTCTCCAGCCCAGACCTGCCAGGAGGCTGTTTCCGTTGAACCATTCCATGAAGCATAGACTGTCGTTTGGCAACCGTTGAAAAGAAGACCTATTTTGGGAGGAGAACAGGGTCTGCCGGTCCAGCTGTTTTTGTATGCACGATAGGTATAGTTCGTGCCGGGCATGATTGCGTCATAAAGAAAGTTAACCGAAGGAGTTAATTCCGTATTCCCTGCATCGGCAAATTCAGAATAGTACTGCGATTGTCCCCAGCCGATAAATTTATTCCCGTTTGGCAGACTTTGCACATTGCCTTGCGAACTTACGGTAATATTTGGATTGTGGAAATAGGTGCGGTCCACGCTTGCTGTCATCGCTACAAGATCGAGCTGCAAAATTAAGCCGTGTGACGATGGTCCAGGAGTGGAAGAGCCGTCGGAGTTGTCATCGAATAAACTAATCAGATTGTCCGGTAAAAAGCGCGCATCGTGCTGCCAGGAAAATGCGGCTCCAGGTTCTATGGTAAAGCTTGAGTTTTTTCCTCCCAGCTCCCAAATGATATTTCCCGTCGGCTTATCAATTTTATAAATGGTCCAGGTATTTCGGCCTGAAACCAATATTTCATTGATATTGTCAGTAAGTCCGATGGAATTTAAATGGTAAGCATCCCAGATGCTTCCGCTGGAAGCAGATTCATAAGAATCTGCAAGAGGGATATGTTCCAACGCGTCCCAGAAAAAGACTAACTCGTTTGTCTCCAAATCAATCTCCTGCACGGCAAAGTCCTGCACAAATCCATCTTGAGGCCCCCCATAGGGGGTTAAGTCCATGGGAACCACTTTGGTCGATAAAAGAAGAGCGGTATTGTATGGAGTGAGAAGGAATTCGTGGATGTCGGAAGTGTAGCCCAATTGTGCAGAAACGTTTTTGATGACTCTATAGGATTCATCGAGGATATAATAACAAGAGCCCGGTTCCGAAGAGCCGGCCGGCACGTTGGTGTAGACGGGTGGTGTAGCCAATGTCCCTTGCCAAAAGGTCAGAACCGGCTTACCCTTAAAGGTTTGCATGCGAAAGTCAGTGTTCATTAAGTTCGGGCTGCTCAAGGGGCGAAACCAGACAGGATTGCCTAAACTGTCTACGATTAAGGAGCCGGACTGGCCATATATGGCATCAGCCGAAAAGGCATAGGGAGCCAAAAAAATGAGGCCGGGAGCGATGTTTGGACTTGTTACATTCACATCGATTTTCATCGGATGCAAATTAGGTTCGCTGACAAAGCTCCAAACCTGGGGGGAGTTAATGATCGGTCTTGGTGTCTCAACTCCCGTATTTGAAGGATAAGGGACCGTGCCGCATCCAGGACAGAGGCAAGAGGCCGTCTCGTCCCGGTCAGCTGCGTTCAGCGAAAAGCTGCTCAACAAGAGTGAATGTAAAATTAACTTCGAAAAATACTTATTCATTTTTGTCCCTGCCTTGTTACAATTCTTTAGCCATTGAAATTGTTCCTATGATTTTTTTGCAAATAAAAAGGAGATCAAGAACAAGGACAATAAGGACATTAACGACACCAGTTAAGGACACCAAGGACAATAAGGATTTTGTGTCTTTGTCCTTGGTCCTTAATTGGTGTCCTTATTGTCCTTATTTTTCGTCTGGAGCGAGGGACCATTGCCAATGGCCAAGGCACGAGTGAAGACAAAAATTTTGATGCAAAGCCGACGCAGTCAAAAACCAATTTTTGAATCACGTTCGGTATACATGACCTGAAATCAAAAATCGGCATCGAGTACGATCCGGTATCGTGCCTTTCCCTCTTCGAGATGTTTGAATGCCTGATTAATTTGGCTCATGGGGAAGTGTTCTGTCTTTGGGATAATCTGATGCAGCGAGGCAAAATCGAGCATGGTGGCTATTGCCGCTGGGGGACCAATGGGGGAGCTCGAAATACACTCTTGGCCCACCAGCAGTGGAAAAATCGCGACGGGGATGCTTTCCATTACCGCCCCGACAAAATGGAGTCGGCCCTTTGGAGCTAGTGCAGAGATCAATGCGGACCAGTCGAGGGGGACGTTTACAGTGACTAAAATCATATCGAATGTGCCTGCAAGCTTTTGAATAGCGGAAGGGTCGCGGCTGGAAACAACATGGTGTGCGCCAAAATCTTGCGCTTCCTTAATCTTGCTCTCGCTCGATGTAAAAGCGGTCACTTCGCAGCCGAATGCTGCTGCAAATTTAACCGCGAGATGTCCAAGCCCGCCGATCCCGACGATCCCTACGCGGTCTGTCGGTTTGGCGTATGTTGCCAGGGGATTGAACACGGTGATCCCTCCGCACAACAGTGGACCTGTTTCCGCCATGGGCAGTTTTTCGGGGATCGGTATCGTCCACTCCCAATGTGCCCGTACGCGGGCAGCAAAACCGCCGTTATGTCCGATGATAGTCGCGACAGATTCCGGACAAAAATTCTGGTTACCGGATATACACTGGTGGCAGTGCATGCAGCTTGAACAAGTCCAGCCAATCCCTACTTTTTGGCCGACTGAGATTCCTTTTACAGATGGTCCCACTGCTGCCACACGGCCGGTGATCTCATGCCCTAAAACAGCCGGATATTTTGCGTTCCCCCACTCGTTATTAAGGACGGAAAGGTCGGAATGGCAAATGCCGCAATATTCGACAATGACTTCGACCTCTTCTTCACCAAGGGGGCCAAGTTCGATCTCTTGCTTCGTGAATTGGCTTTTTGCAGAAGATGCAACCCATGCAGGATATTTTGGCATACAGCAATCTCTCCTGTATATTAAGAAACAATCTCTTAAAATTAAAATAATTACTTTATATTTTTTTGGCAAACTTTGTTTTATGGACAATTGTCTCATGTCGTCCATGAGAGACAATTACAGAATTGACAATAAAATAATTTAACAAGATCGTCTCTGGCAAGCAAGATTAAGATCATGATCAAGATCGAGATTAAGAACATTCCTAATCTCGATCTTGATCATGATCTTAATCTTGCTTACCGAAAAGCGTTTGAATTGGACCTTTGCAATTATCTCATAAAGTCCATTGTCCATATTACCTTTTCTCACAGTCCCCTTGACTTTTAAAGAAAATAGTCGTTAGTTTTAAAATAAAATCTAATACTATAAAAGAGGATTTTTTATGGGTAATAAGCGATCTTTGCAAGGAAAAGTTGCCATCGTGACAGGCGGTAATTCGGGAATAGGCGCGAGCATTGTACTAAAGTTGGCAGAGCAAGGAGCGAATATTGTCATCGATTATGTGGCCAACCCCCAAGCGACAGACCGCTTAGAAGCTGAAATAGTTAAGCTGGGCGATCAGGTCATCGGAGTCGATGCCGATGTCTCTCAAGTTAAAGAACTTCAGAAACTCGTCGATGCAACAGTTGCGAAGTTTGGCAAAGTCGACATTTACATCAATAATGCAGGAGTAGAAACGCGAACGTCCGTTTTAGATACCACCGAAGAGCAGTATGATAAAGTTATGGATATTAATCTTAAAAGCGCATTTTTCGGCATACAAATTGCTGCAAAGCAAATGATCAGGCAAGGAGGGGGGCGCATTGTCAACATCACATCCGTTCACGAAGACTGGCCAATGCCGGGAAATACAACCTATTGTCTGTCAAAGGGGGGAATGAGAATGTTGACTCGGACAGCGGGTGTTGAGCTTGGAAAATATAATATTTTAGTGACGGGTGTGGGTCCTGGAGCTGTCGAAACTCCCATTAATCTTAAAACCATGAATGACCCTGCCGAGATGAAAAAGCTAGACGCATCTATTCCCTTGGGGAGAATGGCAAAGCCTCAAGAGATAGCAGATGTTGTCGCTTTTCTTTGCAGAGAGGGGGCAGGCTATATGACCGCAACGACAGTGTTTGTCGATGGGGGGGCTCATGCATCAAAGCTCGGGGTTGTGATGATATGTTGCAGATCGAATCGACAGAAGAGGGGAAGCGTATTTGTGAAGCGCGCTTAGAAAATGCCGCGTGGCGCTTATGGGGCCCCTATTTAAGCGAAAGGCAATGGGGCACCGTGCGCGAAGACTATAGTCATAACGGGGAGCCTTGGGAGTATTTTCCCCATGATCATGCCAGATCAAGAGCATACCGTTGGGGTGAGGATGGATTGGCCGGCATTTGCGACAATAAGCAGCGGCTCTGTTTTTCACTTGGACTATGGAATGGGAAAGATCCGATCCTTAAGGAGCGCCTCTTTGGTCTGACCGGGCATGAAGGGAATCATGGCGAAGATGTAAAGGAATATTATTTTTATCTCGACAATGTGCCTACTCATTCCTACATGAAGCATCTCTACAAATATCCTCAAAGCAGCTTCCCTTATGATGAGCTTTTGTCTGTCAATCGCATCCGCAACCGCCATGAGCCCGAATATGAACTTCTCGATACGGGGGTATTCGATGACGACCGCTATTTCGACGTCTTTACGGAGTATGCTAAAGTATCGCCGGAAGATATTCTCATTCGCTTTACTGTAGCTAATAGAGCTTCTTGCAGTTCTGAAGTCCACTTGTTTGCGAACATCTGGTTTAGAAATACCTGGCAATGGAATGGCAGCGCAAAACCTGGTTTAAAGCTTGTAGAAAATGAGAAGTTGCATCTGATCAATGCCTCGCACGCCGAACTTGGAAATTACTGGCTTTATGGCGCAAGTCCCGATATGGTATTATTTACGGAAAATGAAACAAACATGGCAAAGATCTTTGCTGTGCCAAATCCCTCTCCCTATGTTAAAGACAGTATTAATGATTATTTTCTTCATGGAAATAAAGAAGAGGTCAATCCAAAAAATCAGGGCACTAAGGCAGCTTTCGTATGGAAGTTGATGCTTGAGCCAAAAAGCGAAAAAGTTGTTGAGCTTAGGTTAAGCAATGATTCGAGCATTGTAAACCCGTTTGGAGTTCAGTTTGACGCTTGTTTTGCGAAAAGAAAGGAGGAAGCCGACAACTTTTATGCCCATGTCACTCCCTACGCGTTGTCCGATGATATGAGAAATATACAACGGCAGGCCTTTGCAGGCCTTTTGTGGAACAAGCAGTGCTATCACTATAACGTAGATACATGGTTAAAAGGAGATCCGGATCAGCCGCCGCCCCCGCAGCAAAGAAAGACAGGACGAAACGGCCACTGGGGACATCTCGATGCCTATGATGTATTCTCTATGCCGGATAAATGGGAATATCCTTGGTTTGCTGCCTGGGATTTATCATTCCATGCGGTGGCTTTTGCGATGATCGACCCTGATTTTGCCAAGAATCAACTCGTGTTGTTGACCAGAGAATGGTATATGTCGCCAGATGGTCAGATCCCGGCCTATGAATGGAAATTTTCCGATGCCAATCCTCCTGTTCAGGCATGGGCAGCAATACGGGTATATGAAATTGAGCGGTCGATGTACGGACGGGAAGACCGGGCATTTTTAGAACGGGTGTTTCAAAAACTCCTGTTGAATTTTACCTGGTGGGCAAACAGAAAAGATGCGGAAGGGCGCAATATTTTCGAAGGGGGATTTCTCGGGCTCGATAATATCGGAGCTTTTGATCGCTCTTTAGCTCCCCCGCAAGGCGGGTATCTCGAGCAGCCGGACGCTACCGCGTGGATGGGAATGTATTGCATTAATTGTCTGGAAATAGCCCTTGAGCTAGCTATGGAAGACGATGTTTATGAAGATATCGCGACAAAATTTTTTGAGCACTTTGTCTATATTGCCGATGCTATCAATGCGGTAGAGAGAAGGTCCGATGGGCTATGGGACAAAGAGAGCGGTTTTTATTACGGCGTTGTGGTTTATCCCGATGGCAAGGTCCTTAAATTAAAAGAAGATAACATGATAGGGATCATCCCTTTATTTGTCGTTGGAACAAATGCTTTGACGGTCCGAAAAAAATTTCCCAATTATCAAAAACGTTTTGAATGGTTTGTCAAAAACCGTCCTGAATTGCTTCACAATATTGCCGATCTGAATAAACGGGGCATCGAAGAAAGAGTCTTGCTTGCATTTGCCAATTCGATAAAGCTGACGCGAATTTTGGAAAAAGTGTTAGACGAAGAGCAGTTTTTAAGTCCATACGGGATCCGTTCCGTATCAAAACGTTTACAGAATGAACCGTTTATCATTCATTTGATGGGCAAGGAATTTCGGTTGGATTATGAACCGGCCGAATCGACAACTCCTCTTTTTGGAGGCAATTCCAATTGGAGGGGTCCCGTCTGGTTCCCTCTTAACTTTCTTTTGATCGAATCGTTACAGAAATTTCATTATTATTTTGGAGACAACTTGCAAGTCGAATATCCTGCCGGTTCGGGAAAAATGGCTAATCTTTGGGAAATTTCTTTCGACTTGTCCTATAGACTGATCAATATTTTTCTGAAAAATGAGAACGGACAAAGAGCTGTTTACGGGGGAATGAAAAAATTTCAAAACGATCCCCATTGGCGCGATTATATTTTGTTTCACGAATACTTTCATGGGGATAATGGGGCAGGTCTTGGGGCCAGCAACCAGACCGGCTGGACGGCTCTTGTTGCTAAACTTATTCACCAATATGGAAAATTTAGTATTGAGCATATAGATCCAAAACTGATCGAACGGGAAAAAATCGGCAATATTTAGCGGAGATATACAATGGATAACCAATACGATGTTATTATCATTGGAAGCGGAGCTGGCGGCGGTACGTTGGCAAGACGCCTGGCCCCCTCGGGAAAGCGGATTTTGATTCTGGAAAGAGGGGACTGGTTAAAACGGGAAATAGAAAATTGGGATGCAGAGGCAGTCTTTGAACATAACCGGTACATTTCAAAAGATACGTGGGTTGATGGCAATGACAAGGCTTTTCAGCCTCAAGTCCATTACTATGTCGGAGGGGCCACAAAAATGTATGGCGCTGCCCTTTA
>JABDCW010000030.1 GCA_013287905.1 Chlamydiota bacterium
GTAAAAAAGGACTTGAAAAATGAACATTTGAAAAAAGATGCGCGCTTTGCCCGCCATTACTTGGCCGGAAGAGATCTTAACAAACTTTCCGATGAGGAGTTTGCAGCTATCTATACGGATGCGATCGCAACAAATGAAAAAGGGGAAGATTTAGCCGATTATATTGCCAATCGCTGGATCATGAAGCATGGCGAGCTTTATAACTACTTTGCAGTTGAGCTAAGTAAGATCACTCCCGATTTTAATGAATTGGAGATGTTAGAAGAACAACCCTCAGTAATGATTATGGAAGGGGCAATTCGCGAATTTGGCGCTCGTAAAGCCTACCTCTTTTCTGTGCTGAATTCCGTTGTTTTCCCATCCGAAATCTATACACAGCTGGAAAGAAAAGCGCACGAGGAAGGGGCGAAAGAAAATGCGGCAAGTGTTGAACAAAAGAAAATCGATGATCTGCAAAGCATGCAACGTTTCTATGATTTGCAAATTTCTCGTTTGACAGATAAGTATGAAAAGAAGCTGCAAGGGTTGCAAAAAAAATATCACACCGACATTGCCTTATTAAAAAAGCAAATTGCCGATCTGCAGCGCAAAATGAACCCTGGAACGTAAATCTCATGCAATTTCCCTTTTCCATACAGCCAAAAGACGATGACGAGCGCTTTATGCTCGAAGCGATCCGGTTAGCATGGAAAGCATTCCAGCAGGATGAAGTTCCAGTTGGTGCTGTCCTCGTCCATGAAGGAAAGATCATTGCCAGGGGCTATAATCAGGTGGAAATGTTGAAAGATGCAACGGCACATGCAGAAATGCTATGCATTACGGCAGGGGAGTCGGCTCTTGACAACTGGCGCCTTGCAAATACCATACTCTACTGTACAATGGAGCCCTGTTGTATGTGTGCAGGGGCTATGTTCCTTTCCCGTGTGCCGACAATTGTCTGGGGAACGGAGGATGTGCGGCATGGGGCTAACGGCAGTTTTGTCGATCTTTTTGCCCCAGTTCATCCAACGCATCAGATTTCTGTCCGAAAGGGAATTTTACGAGAAGCATGTGCTGCATTGATGCGCATGTTTTTTCAAATGCGCAGGCGTCAAAACAAAGAAGTATCATCATGATCCCCATAGAGAAAGAGATGGAACAGACGATCGATCAGATGATCGACCGGCAAAAGCAATTACTGTTAACTCTTGGACGAAGGATTATCCCTGCCCTTACCAGTGATGATATCTTGCAACCCAATGACTATCCACAGTTAGAGGGCCACCCCGAATTTCGCTATGAAGAAGGGGTATTGGCAGGTATGCAAGTGATTCAAACAGCCCTACGTTACATCCATAGCGAGCGCCATTTCAGCGGGTAACTTATCATCTTTTTCACTTAAATCAAATGAGATCTCTCTCCTCAACATAAAAATCCCGATCCCATTGACGACCAGTAAAAGTCCGCCGGCACTTGCCATGATTGATTGAGCAATCCTTGTATCTATAAATGCACACGCGATCAAAATAATCACAGCATAAGTATAATAGTAAGCCAATCCAAGTTTGGGCATCAGATACTGAGCGCATTTGAGACCAACGCAAAAATAGGCGTTAATTGTCGCGTAGCCTACTAAAAACAAAAATAATGGGATAAAATATTCCATATAGGGAAAATGTTGGCCGAGAGCTTCCTGTACAAGCATGGCTCCATCTAATGATTCTTGCCAGACCCCTGTAGTCAGGATCAGCAGTACACTTGTCGTACACACAAAAAAGGTATCGATGAAGATCTCAAAAATAACGAGGGAGGCTTGTTTTTCCGGTATGGTCACATTGGTTTCCGAATGGATGACTGCTGCGTATCCGATCCCGATATCTGCAGTGTAGCATCCCCGGCGTATCCCTTGAGAAGCTGTTGTCAGGATGGTACTTCCGATAAAGCCGCCGACTGCCGCATGTCCGTTAAATGCGGAAGAAAAAACAGTGTAAAATATTCCAGGTACCTCTCCAATGTGACTGATCAGAACCCAAAGTCCCATGCCAACATAACAAAACACGAAAACAGGGATTAACGCACCGGAAATACTTCCCACCCGTTTGACTCCGCCACTTGCAGCGAGCAGGATTAACAGTAATGCGGCTCCGACAACGGCATAGTGATTCAGGTCGAAATTGGTGGAAACACTTTTGGTGATGACGCTGAATTGAAAAATTTCTACTCCGTAAAGACATAGCAGGGCAGCAACGAGGTTTAATATCCATTGCTGCTTAAAAGCTTTCTGTAAAAAATACATAGGACCACCGTTGTACCCCCCTGTCTTTTCATTGGGTACCCGGTACTGCATGCCAAGGTATACTTCAGAATATTTGACTATTGCACCTGCAACGGCTGTCAACCAAATCCATAAGAGGGCGCCTGGCCCTCCGATCTGTACAGCTGTACACACTCCGACGACATTTCCGACTCCGACACTTCCGCCAATTCCTGCAAAAAACGCCTTTAACGGATGAATGCCATGGGCGCTTTGCTCATTGGAACGAAACATCGAGAGGAATGTCTTTATTGCCGAAGGGAGGTGGCGGACCTGTGCAAATCTGGACTGGACCGATAAAACCACCCCCAGCAGGAGAACAATAGGCAGTCCAAAATAGGTCCAGATCATATTCTCTACATCTAAAGTTAAAGAAGTAAGAAACTCTATCATATTGTTCCTGAATAATAAAATAAAAAATATAATTTTACAAAAGATAACTTATTCTATCATATTTTTTTAATTGTTGTCTATTAAAAAGACAACATTAAAAAGACAACATGGCCTGTATGGTCTGATGGAGGGATCCGACATAGCCGGCATACTGATTTTGTATGTCATAAGCAGTGATCTGATAAGGAACGTCTGGAATAACCCCCTGATTTTCCAGATAAGAGCCGTCGGGACGTATGGCAATTGTGGAAGTATAGGAAATCGCTGCAATCCCGCGTGTGTTTGGAAAAGAAAAAGATTCAACAGCACCACCTGCTCCCGCAGTTCTCGATCCAAAGATCAGAGCACGTCCATTGCGTTGTAAAATTTCCGGAAAAAAATCTGCGCATGAAAAATCCAATTCATCGGTTAATACTACAATGGGCTTTGTAAAATGAATAGACGGGTGGGGAGGAATGTATTCTATGCCCATAAGGTAAATGGGTTTTGTAAGATAATTTTTTTGGTTCCATTCCTCGAGAATATCGCGAAAATAATTTTTTATTCCATGCTTAGTGAAAACCTCCGCTTGCGATTCATAGTTCATTGTCTTGATATAATCGGCGAGCTTTTCTTCATCGAGATCTTCTATCCATGGAATGTATTTGATCCCTTCAAAAACCTCATCCTGTGTTAATTTTATGCGGTGAGGATAAATCTGAAGGGGTTTATCTGTAAGCATGGAAAGCAGCTGAAAGAGGTAAAGCATATCCCCCCCGGGATTACTTAACTGATCGATGACCAAAAAATCGGCAGTTGCCTCAGCCATTTGGATCAGTTGAGAGAATTCTTCAATACCTTCCTCTACCGAGTACTCTCTTGGTGAGTATGTAGGAATTCTTATGCAGGCGCCAATGTGGTGCGCAAGCTCAAAGAAATGGGCATCAAAGGGGGAATCTTCATCGGACTTCCATAAAACGGCTCCAAGATTTGGAAGCGGGCTGCATTTCGCGCCGATCCGTTCTGTGTTTTCATTTTCAGCTTGTGTTTTAGGGCAGTAGTGTGCATGTTGCGGGAAGATAAACTGTTTGCGGTATATAGGCAAATCGGCCTTACTGTTGTTTTCTGAACAATTCTGAGCTGATCCAAAACTACACAACATTTGTTCGGCCTCATACTTCCATAATGTTTGAAAACTTAAACGCTGTCCAAATTTGGTTGTGCCGGTAAGTGTAATGGGGCCATAGGGGATATCATGTCCTAAAGCTCCCACTCTGTGTGTAAGATGTAAAGCAGCAAATCGCATATCTGTTCCTTCGAAATTGCTTACTTGATGGTATTTCTTTAAGTCTTTGATCACATCGTTGATAAGCATCCCATCCATCGCTATCAATTCATCGCCTGGCTTAAAAGGAAAATTTTCTTCTGCAAGGGCTTTGGAGATATAGGAGAAATAATATCTTCCGTTTATATGACGGACATTAAATGGAAGAGTCGCCTTTTCGGTTGAAAAAAAGTCGACAGTCACATGATAGTCTTTTGTCGACTCAAATAAATGGGTGATCACATTCCAAAAATCCTTTAAATTAATCGATGGATTGTTGATGATCGTATTTTTCGCTACGGTCGTTTCATTGACAAGCTCCCATCCTGTGTATTCTTTTTTCCATTCTGAAGGGGCGTAGCGTTCCTCGAATGTCCTTTGAATAATGTCGATATCCTTGATCATTTCTGTCCGGGAAGTGTTTAACCTGGCAAAAAGGGGTAGGGATAGCATTGTTCCTGCGATGAGGCAGATGGATATGACTTTTTTCATTTAATGTCCTTTTGCAGGTTTTTAATTTTATAGTAATCCTAACAGAAAAGAACTCCTTTTTCAAGAAATAAAATTTCGCTGCATTTGCAATATTTTTTAATTTATATTAAAATAATATGTATAGAGGTTTAGTTTTGTGGGGATATATGCCTAAAATGAATTACAGCAAAACAGAAGAATCATTCCATGAAGGAATGCGAAAATGGGAAATTGGGAGATTATTTGAATTAACAGAAAAGAATATCGAGGCGAGAAAGAATAGAAAAAATAAGATTCTTTTGAAAAAATTAACACATCAAATCAAGTCGTTGGACCGTCGCAAAGTTAAAGCGTATCGAACATTTCAAACCGATTTAGAAGAGATCAAGAGATGGCAAGGATTAAATACTTTAAGCGAAAAAGATCTTCAGGCAGTCACCCGTTTGCAGGAAAAAATTGATAAATTGACCGAAGAAGCTAAAAACCAAACACCCCTTTCCGCTGAAGAGAAAGCCGTTGAAAAGGAACGCGTCAGCCAGAGCAATAAACGGTTCAATGTCCAGGGACATTGGCTGCCTCTTTAGATAACACAAAGCAAGCAAAAATATTCAACGCAAAGTCGCAAAGATAGAAATAAAGGCGACTTTCTTGATCTTTCAGGAAGTTTCTTAGCGCCTTTGCGCCCATAGTTTTACCCATAAGTAAACAAAAACCTTTTAAGCGTTATCTATAATAAATTCAACACAAAGGCACGAAGTCCCAAAGAAACAAAGAAATTTTGCCCTTAGATCCTTCCCTCTTAGTGTCTTGGTGTCTTCGTGCCTTTGTGTTGAATTAAAGTCTATACTTATGGCTATTGTCTCTTCCCTCTGACTTTATACAGCAGTTCCACATTTACGCATGTCGGACACTACAGCAGAGATCCCATTCTTATCGATTGTGCGTAAGGCAGATGTCGATAAACGCAAGGTAATAAAACGATTTTCGTCTCCAAACCAAATGCGTTTTTTTACGAGATTGGGCTGAAAACGTCGTTTGGTTTTACCGGTGACTTTAAGACCGATCCCTTTTTTCTTTTTGGCGATCCCGCGTATAGCATATTTGTATCCACGTGCGGCTTTCTTACCCGTAACCTGACAAATTTTAGACATATTATTCTCCAGTAGCTGTGTATGATTTTTAGCATAGCATACCATATCTTATTATAGATTTCAAACAATTTTGCAACTGCCCATAAAATTGAGGCAGCCAAGGCTTTGGCGCCCTTCCCTTAAAACAAGATTAAGATCATGATCAAGATCGAGATTAAGAACATTCAAGATCAAGATCAAGACCAAGATCAAGATTAAGAACATTCAAGATCAAGATCAAGACCAAGATCAAGATTAAGAACATTCCTAATCTCGATCTCGATCTTGATCTTGATCTTATTCTTCATGCGTTTCGTGACCGAATTGTTGCTACTTAGGCAAGAGCTTGGTTTTTTAAAAGATATTCTTCCAGAGGACCATCGAAAATATGGATGCCGTCTGCTTCAAAAGCAATGATCTTTGTGGCGACCTGATCGATTAAATCCCGGTCGTGGCTTGCAAAAATCACAGTCCCCGGGTAGTTGTTACCCTTATAGTCTGCAAGGCCGCAAGCAAGTGCAGAAACAGCCTCCAAATCGAGGTGATTGTTTGGTTCATCGAGTATGAGCAAGTTATGTTCTGCCAGCATCATCCCGGCTATGATTAAACGGGCTGTTTCCCCGCCGGAAAGGGTGGCTACAGGTTTAAACGCATCATCGCCGCTAAACAGCATTTTGCCCATTACACTGCGCACTTCCTGATCGTAGATCCCGGGGCGTCTTTCCTTTAACCATTCGAAGGCTGTCTGTGCAGTCTTTTTATCGATGATCTCCGAATGGTTTTGGGGAAAATAATTACCCGAGACCAAATGTCCAAATTCCACAGAGCCGCTATCTGGTTCGAGGACTTTAGATAACATTTTCAATAGCGTTGTCTTACCCCGCCCATTGTTTCCTATGACCCCAATCCGATCCCCCCTCGCAATTTCCAGGCTAAAATTGCTGATCACAGGTTTTCCCTCATAGGTTTTATGTAAATGATCGGCTTTGAGGATAATTTTACCAGGCGCTTTTTCTCCTGCAATAAAACGAATATAGGGCCGTTGGATGTTTGTTTTTTTTGCTTCCTGGGGCTGTAATCGTTGAATTTCACGCACACGGGACTGCACTTGGCTCGCTCTTGTTCCCGCTCCGAAACGGGAGACGAATTCCTTGAGTTGAGCGATCTTTTTTTCTTTGGACTTGACTTCTTGTTCGGCACGCTCTTTGAAAGCTGTTTTCGTTAAAACCATATCGTCATAGTTGCCGGGATACATTGTGATCGTTTCGTAATCGATGTCTGCAATATGGGTCGTCACAGCATTGAGAAAGTGGCGATCGTGGCTAATGACGATCAGGGTTCCCTTGTAATTGAATAAAAATTTCTCCAACCAACTAATCGATTCTAAGTCGAGATGGTTCGTTGGCTCATCGAGAAGAAGGGCTGAGGGGTCTCCGAAAAGGGCCTGGCATAAAAGAACGCGAAATTGCATGTCGATGGGAATTTGATGCATGCGCTGCTGAAAATATTGTTGAGGGATCCCCATCCCCGAGAGCAGGATTTCAGCGCTTGTATCGGCTGTATACCCATCTTCTTCCGCGACAATTCCTTCCAGTTCACCAAGCCTCATTCCAATTTGGTCTGTCATTTCCACATCATAAAGAGATTGTCTTTCTTCCATTGCGTCCCACAATCTTGCATTGCCCATGATGACAGTATCTACTACCATAGCATCCTGAAATGCTTCAATATTTTGACGCAGGATACCTACGCGGTTCGGTAAGCTTACGTTTCCGGAAGTAGCCGGCTCCTTTCCCATGATAATTTTGAGTAACGTTGTTTTGCCAGCGCCGTTTGGCCCTGTCAATCCATAACGATTGTTTTGTGCAAACGATGCCGTAACATCTGCAAACAAAATACGGCTGCCGAAGCTTTTAGTGATGCGATTAAGTGTGATCATGTTGATTAGTTATATGAATATTTCTGGTTTTTTTTAAGGGCTTTGATAGGACGCAGAGTTTGCGGTTTTTTTGATGGAGCAACTTTTGCCAGTCTGCTGCTTTTAGCCGTTAATTTTTTTTCTTCCCTGGCAACAGCTTTTGATCCCTTTTTTTCCGTTTTTTTTCCGGAGGTTTTTTTCTCTAATGATTTTTTCTGCGGTAATTTTTTCTGTGGTAGCTTTTTCTGTGGTAACTTTTTCTGTGGTAATTTTTTCTGCGATACCTTTTTCTCAGATGATTTTTTTTCAGATAGTTTTTTCTTCATTCTTTTTTTGGCAGGGAGTTCCCATTCAAACGGTTCATCCTCACTTCTTTCTTCCAATTCGTCATCATCGATATTAAAATCAATATCGGATTCCTCCTCTTCGGGAAGTTGATTCCCGTATCCTTTTTTCTTTGGTTCTATCGGGATATTCCATGATTTGGAAATATCGCGCAGGGCTGCCAGTTTTTTATCCAAAGAGGCCATGCTCAAGTCATGATCATTACTGGGAGCCTGATGGCTGGAAAACAGGTCGATCTCATATCCTAATTTGGAAGAGAGTGCAGAAGATCCGTGCTGTCTTTCCGGTATAAATAGAAAACATCGGATGTCATTTGGTATGGTGATATATATATCGGTAGTGATTTGGGGTTCAAATTCGATTTTCTGTATCTGCTTAGGCGGGCGCCCCCGTTTTGGTCTCGGATTTAGGGCCTCGCTTGAATAATAGGTCTTTGATTTTGCCGTGATGTCTGCGCGGGCAGAGATGAGCTCTTTGCCTGGTTTTGTTTGAAACCGCTCCTTTTTTACCATTTCTAAAATCGAACCGGGGAGTTCCAAATCCTCTTCAAAGACAAATTGAAAATGATTTACCCTGAGCCATTCGATAATGCGGATGCGGGATCTTTCCTGATAAAATGCTTGCCATTTTTCGAGTTCGGCATGGTGATCGTAGATAAATTCCAAAAAGTTTGCCCGGGCATCTTTTGATTGGATGATGTCTGCGACTTTTTCTTTGGTATCGATGTCGTATATTTTCTCGTTGACAAAGGCTTCCATGATTTTTTTTGTTTCATAGAACGTCATTTTTGGGATGAGGCAGTATCGGTCGGGATCTTTCTGAAGAGCATGTTCAAGGGCTAAAAGCTCTTCTTGTGATTTATCGAGGTCTGCATAGAGAATGAAACCTTCTTCTCTATCCAGGAAAAAATCGCGTTCATCGTCAGACTTGGCAAACGCTTCGATCAGTCGGTTGCAGCGCAAGATCAATGGATTTTGCGCCGTTGGTTTTTGCTTGGGGGTCATTGCGATGTTCCTAAAGTAATTTTTGATTAGACTTGGCTTACGCTTTTTTCAATCTTTTAGTTAATCATAACGGAAGAGAGAATTACACGCCAGAAAATCATAAAATGCAGCAACGACAAATGTAATTTGGATCTAAAAATTTTGAAACGCAAAGGCGCAAAGGCGCAAAGAGTTGATGTTAAATTCTTTGCGTCTTTGCGCCCATAGTTTTACCCATAAGTATAAGCTTTAATTCAACACAAAGGCACGAAGACACCAAGACACTACGAGGGAATGGTCTCTAGGTCAAAATTTCTTTGATTCTTTGTGACTTTGTGCCTTTGTGCCTTTGTGTTGAATTTATTATAGATAACGCTTAAAGGGAACTATGTTTGCGCCTTTGCGTTTTAATTTGAATTTTGCGCAAATTCAAGTTTATTGTCAGATAGTCCACATATATCCTTTAAGGCTATTAGATACACCATTTTTGCCGTAAAATGCGAATCTTATTTGCATGCATTGAGTACTTAATCATAACCATGGTAAAATGACTATGTATACATGGAGGAAGGATGAACCGTATAATTCAAGCAGGTAAATTTAAAGTCGAATGTCTTAAAATTATGAGCGACGTACAGGCAAAAAAATATAGTATAATTATAACAAAAAGAAAAAAACCAATTGCTAAACTAGTCCCAGTGGAAGAAAACCATACTTTATTATTTGGAAAAATGAAGGGTACAGCCCATATCAATGGCGATTTAACACTACCTATTGGAGAAAAATGGGATGCCAATCTATAAAAGGGCTTAAAATAATCAAATTACACTTTTAGTTGTACCCGCACCTCCCCCTGAAAAACTTTTTCTGCCGGGCCCGACATCATCATCGTGTGTGATGTTGGGTCAAAGCTAAAGGATAATTGATCCTGTGATTTAACGATGATATTGATGGGACGCTCCAGTGAAGCTGGATCTTTATGAACCATTTTTCTGGCAATCAAGGCTACCGCAGCAGCTCCCGTGCCGCAGGCTAACGTTTCTGCTTCTACGCCCCGTTCATAGGTGCGAATATGAAAGAGATGTGACGTTACCATTTTTGCATAATTGACATTCGCCCCTTTTTGTCCAAACTTGTCATGGAATCGGATCTCTCTTGCATGTTCCATGAGGCAATCGACATTTAAGTCATCGACAAACAGGACTGCATGAGGGACTCCTGTATCGGCATAATGTACAGTGAGCGTCTTTGTTTTACCGGAAAGGGGTAAGGGTATGGACAATTTTATTTCATCCGGCATAGGCATCTGGACAAATATTTGGGAATTTACGATTTGAATGGGCAATAGTTGATGCATGGTCTGGATGGTAAAGCTGGCTCTTTTGATTCCATGGTCTTCTATGTAGCGCGAAAGGCAGCGTATCCCATTTCCGCACATTTCCGCCTCGCTTCCATCGGAATTGAATATCCGCATGCGAAAGTCGGCGACAGGGGAATCTTGTAATAAAATGACCCCATCTGCTCCGATCCCTTTTTGACGATGGCACAGATGTTTTACAAAATCAGGGCTCAAGGGTTGCGGCAAAACATGTAGACGATTGTCAATGAGGATAAAGTCATTGCCGCATCCGGAATATTTCTCAAAAAGAATGTTCATCGAAGATGGTTTAGAATAAATTTTTATAGGAATCGATGATTTTATCTAATAATCCAAAGTTTAAAGCCTCTTCTGCCGACATCCATGTGTCGCGATCAATTGCCAGATCGATCTCTTCAGCCGATTTTCCTGTCGCTGCTACGTAAATTTCTACAAGGGCCGCTCTTGTTTTTAAAATTTCCTTTGCCTGAATTTCCAGATCTGTTGCCTGCCCTTTGATCACTCCGCCAATCATCGGCTGGTGGATCATGATGCGCGAGTGAGATGTGGCAAAACGGCGTTTCGGGGCAGCGCAAAGACTTAGGATCGATCCCATTGAAGCTGCTAACCCTGTCACTAATGTCGTAACAGGCGATGAGATCATTTTCACCTGGTCCCAAATGGCAAAACCAGAATCCACGGCACCTCCCGGACTGTTGATCACCATGAGGATAGGTCTTCCGGGACTGGTCAACTCCAAATACCACAACTGACGGATGACTTCATTGGCGCTTTCATTGTCGATCGAATCATGGATGAATATTCTACGCGAATCCATAAGAACAGTGTCGATTTTATCCTTTAATGAAGGGTACAGATAGTTGATCGGTGGTTGATCTTGAGTTTTTTCATTTTTGGCCATTCGTATTCTCCTTAAATTGATATCTTCTGTCCCAATCATAGCGGTTAGGCAAATAGAACACAACAAGATACTCGTAACCAGGCAGGTGACCGGACATTAAAGTAAATATTTTAACCACAGAGGGCACAGAGAGCACAGAGGGGGGTTATACACATTTTTTTTCGTGGATGCGAAAAAAAACAGGCTATTTCTATTTTGTCATCGGCAAAAAAGAAAACCTCTGCGACCTCTGTGTTCTCTGTGGTTAAATAAATTGTTTTAATGTCCGGTCACCTGCCCCGGACATTCGAAAAATTGACATTATCTAAAAAAATGCTATAATGCAGATAATGTTATAACTTTAAAGAATAATTTTGAAACATTATTATTTTTATTGTTTTAATAAATTAATTGTACCTAAGGAGAGAATTAACATGGATATCAAGTTTACTGTAAGCAATAATGTCACACAACTTATTAAGCAAGAAAACCCAAATGTGTCTAATATTCGAGTATTCCGATTGGGAAATACCTTTAAAATCAGCCAACCTGGCCGACTGGAAGCTGCCATACATTGGCTGGCCTGTAAGTTAAGGATTGAAAAAGAAATTACTCAAGTTAGCCAGTTTGATACTGAAGAGAGGGGAATAATTCAAGAACCTTTTCGCAAAGCTTGTCAAACTATTATTGCCAAATCTCAGAATGGAAAAATAGTAGGGATTTGTCAAAAATTATTATATTTGGGAATACCCAAGGCTGTGCCTTTGTCTCGGACTCCAGGTGAAATACCTGTAAGCAATATATCTGGAGCCCCTTCCCCTGATATGCAATCGCTCCTAGAATCTCCCAATGGCCAACTTGCTGCAAAAATCATTGCTGCAAGTGGTGGAGGCCAGGAAGTGACAACAATTTGTTCGGGAGGGTTTTTAGTAGATCCAACGGCTCATTTAGTTCGTAAAATGATCGAACGCGGTGCAGGAATGGCTATGAAGGGTGATGGTGCAAGAGCATTTGTCATTAGTCAAATTCCTGGTTTTATAAATAATGTGGGTACCGCTGTCTACTTACGAGAATTTGCAAAGGATTATTTTAAGGATGCTCCTAATAAATCTGAAATCATGGCAATCTTTGAGAAATCTCTTGCAAGTCCAGCATTTCAAAGAGATTTACAAGCAGCTGTCGATAAGTTCAAAGAAAAGGGAGAACACAGTGATTATTACGCAGAAGGTTCTTTGCGAATACCATTAACCATTTATAAGCAATCGGCAGCACTTAAAGAATATTCTTATCCCCAAGAAGCATGTCTGGAATCAGCCCGAATGTATACCGAAGGTGATTCAAAAATTGGTTTTTGACGGCGTCGGCTTTGCATCAAAATTTTTGTCTTCACTTGTGCCTTGGCCATTGGCAATGGTCCCTCGCTCCAGACGAAAAATTTTGAGCAGCCTCCTTGTCAAAATCCCAACTTTTGAACCACCTTCGGTATAAAAAGGACAATATAAACAGGTGTTTATGTTAAAAGGAATTTAAGTTATTCTGTATTAATAGACTAAAAAGTAAATTTTGTTAATCAATACTGGTGTTTTGAAATTTTATTTATGACTAGTTGTAAATTAGTTCGCTTCTTTAATATGTTTTTGAAAAGGTCTCCTTTTTTCTTAATGCGGGCTGGAATGGTTTGCATAGTAAAAGTGGAAGGATCGAGCGTTTGATTGACCTCTTCCCACTCCAGCGGCGTTGATACAAGCGCTTTTGGACGTGGACGTATGCAATAAGGGGCAACGATCGTTTGCCCAGTCCGGTTTTGCAAACAATCCAAATAAATTTTGTTTGGTCTTTGCCGAGGATTTCTTTCCAAAGAGGTGATCTTTGGAAATTTTTGATGGACCAGAAGAGAAATAATTTCTGCAAATTGTCTTGATTGATCGAACGAATAAACAGGTTTTAGCGGAATCAGGATATGAAGACCTTTTCCACCCGATGTTTTACAAAAGTGAGGAACATTCAGTTGTTGAAGGATCTCATGGTAGTAAATGGCCACATCGATGACATATTTAAATGGAATATCATGCGGGTCCAAATCGATCACGCAATAATCGGGGTTGTCCAGATGATGGATATTTGATAAAAATGGATGAAGATCAATGCTTCCCAGATTAATGGCGAACAATAAGCTATTTAGACTGTCTATTAAAAGAAAATGATCGACCCGGTTTTCTTGCTTAACCGGACAGGTTGTAATCCCGTCGGGAAGAGAAAAATCGATATTTTTTTGATGGAAGTCCTGGCCTAAGATGCCATTGGGAAAGCGTCTGAGAACAATGGGACGCTCTTTAAGATAGGGCAGAATCGTCTTGGCAATCGTTCGATAGTATTCGATCAAATCGCCTTTGGTATAATGCTCTTTGGGCCAAAATATTTTTTCCAGGTTAGTCAAAGAGATTTCTTGTTTTGCCGCACTTTTCTTTTGATTTTTTATTTTAGGAACAAGGTCAGGGATTTCCCTTATTATCGATTTGGGATCTTTATCTTCCCTCATCCCCTGAAAAATCGGCTGACGCATATGATTATCTTTAGTCCATTCCGAAAAAGAGACTTCGCAAATCAGTTTGGGCTTGACCCATGTAACCGGGGCATTGGGTTTTGGCGGGAGTGTAAAAGGGGACTTTTCCTGAATAAGAGGAGTTAATCGGCTGACTATTTCTTTTAATGTTTTGGCATTAAAGCCGCCCCCCACATGTCCGGCATATTGCAATTGATGATTTTCATCGTAAATGCCCACCAGAAGAGCCCCCATTTCTTTTCTTGAACCCCTCGGTTCTGTGAACCCTCCAATGACAACTTCTTGTCTTAACTGTGTTTTGATTTTCACCCAATCGTTGCTTCTTTTTGATTGGTATGAGCTCAAAATCTTCTTTCCAATAATCCCTTCTAAATGTTTTTTTGCTGCCTCATGAAAAAATGCTTTGCCATCCTTGATAATATGTTTGCTATAGCGCAACTGATTTACATTTGATCCATCGATGATTTTTTTTAAAAGTTCTTTTCGTTCTATCAGAGGAAGATCCCGTAAACTTTTTCCGTTTAGGTAAAGAAGGTCAAAGACGTAGTAGTATAAAGCACCCCCTTTTTCCTGATAATTTTGCATCAGTTGAAAATCAGATCTTCCATGAGGATCTAAAACAACGATTTCGCCATCTAGAATTACTTTTTCCTTAATTTTTTGAAGATCTTTAATAATAATGGGAAATTTAGAATTCAATGAAAGATTATTTCTAGATTTTAATTCAATTTTATTTTGGTTAAGAAAGGCAAATGCGCGAAATCCATCCCATTTGACTTCAAAGAGCCACTCTTCATCATCGAAGGGCTCTTTGACCAATGTAGCGAGCATTGGTTTAATAAAATCTGGCATTATCCTTTTTTTACCGTGGTTTTCCAGTGTCTTACTCTTTCTTTCTTCTACATGCTCATCGTTTTTTTTTATCAATAGCCACGCGTTGTCGTCTGAATCTTTTTTGAGTTTCTGCAAAAGAAAGGCCCCTTTTAATTTCTCCCCTTCGAGTATGATTTCAAGATGTCCCTGTTTCATCCCGGCTGCGATGTTTTTTTCCATATCCTTTCGGTTGTCAGTACCTGGCAAAGTATAGCTTCCTTTATCCCATATCTCGACAGTTCCAGCTCCATAATTTCCTTTTGGAATGACCCCTTCAAAATATTGATAATCTAATGGATGATCTTCAACATGCACGGCAAGTCGTTTATCGTGCGGGTCCATCGACGGGCCTTTTGGTATTGCCCAGCTGAGCAATATCCCTCTATATTCCAGGCGAAAATCATAATGAAGATGTCTTGCATCGTGCTTTTGGACACAAAAATTCATACGGTCAGAAGATTTTACAGAGGCAGTAACCGGTTCGGGGGTAGACTCGAAATCTCTTTTTTTCCTATATTTTGCGAGCGGCATTTATGCTGTCTTTTTATAGATTTTCTTCTGAGGCTTTTTTTGTTCCTCTAAACTTGCCTGTAATAAAGACATAATGTCTTGCACTTTGGACATTTTTGGTTCCTCCCCTTTAGGGTGAACAGGCCGTCCCTTAGACTTTTGTTTGATCATTTGCTTTAACATTTCAGTGGAGGTGTCTTTATATTTTTCCGGTTTAAAGGGAACAGTCAGCTGATCGATCAATTGAACTGCGATATCGACCTCTTTGCGTTTTTGTCCGCTTTGTCCGGGAATTTTTAGGTCGGCTGAACTTAAGATTTCATTTTGATAGCGCAACTCATTGAGAATGATCATGTTGTCATGGACTTTGACAACTGCTATATGCTCTTTGTTGCGCAGCACATATTTAGCAAGACCAACTTTTTGAGATTTATACAACGCTTCGCGGAGTAAACAATAAGCATTTTCTGCATTTTTATCCGGCTCAAGAAAATAAGGCTTTACATAATAAATAGGATCAATCTCGTCTTTGCCGATGAAATTGATCACTTCGATCGTTTTTGATTTTTTCAAATTGGCTTTTTCAAAATCCTTATCATCCAATATGACAAAGTTACCTTTTTCATATTCATACCCCTTAACAATTTCTTCCCAGGGGATTTCCTTGTCTTCCGTTTTGCATATGCGCGCATACCGGATTTCGGACATGTCCTTTTTATGGAGCAGGACGAAAGAGATCTCTTTTTCCCGGCTTGCGGTGTACATCGCTACCGGAATATTGACCAGGCCGAAGCTTAAAGACCCTTTCCAAATGGCACGCATAAAAGATAACCTTTGTTACTTTCCTATTAAATAACAAATATAAATAGTCCAAGTCAACTTTAAACTTAAAAAAAATAATTGACATAGTAAATGGCATCTTTTAGGATTAGGATTATAGGGAAATTATTTTTTAGAAGGAAAAAATATGATTTTCGAAATTTTGGCAGGAATTGCTGTACTAGCGTTCGTCATATTAGTCATCTTTACTGTGAGAACGCTGATTCGTTCGGCAAAGATGATCGATAAGATAAACGAGCGTCTCGATAATGTGCTTGCAGATCTTAAGCTCACCCAAACCGAAGTAAATATGTTGATTGGAAAATTTAATGCTATTTCTGAAAAAATTGACGATAAAATAGATGACTTAGACCCTATGTTTTGCTCGATTAATAAAGTTGGATCTTTGTGTAAGGACTCGCTTGCAGCGCTTGAATTTCGTCATCAGAGCGAGGAAGAAGAGGAATGCAAGCTAAAAGTCGCTAATTATGTAGCGCTTGCAGACATCTGTCTTAAGATTTTCAAACAATTTAAAAGGAAATAACTTTATGACAAAAAAAATAATTGAAAAGAAAGCTGAAACCAAACAACCCTCTTATAAAAAGTCCCATCTTTTTAATGGGAGAAATCGCCCATCCTCTTTCAATAGAACTTTTCATACGCTTTTAGAGAAGTCGGGAAATAGTACAACCGCGGCCCTTGGAGCTGCAGCCATCGGATTGGCGGGACTGATCGCGTTTTACCTTGTAAATAACAGAAATAAAAAAAGGCCCTTAAGCAAATATCTATATGATACATACCATGAGTACAAAGAGGATGCAGAGGATGTAGCTCATAACATGTATGAAAAAGGCAAAGAACTCTATGACTATACGGCGGACTATAGCAAAGGGATTAAAAACAGAGCAAATAAAGTCATGAAACAACCGGGCGCTTTGTTGTTGCTAGGTGCAGTTGGGGGGATCTTGGCGGGAGGCTCTTTAGCTTATATGGTCCGTCGTCAAATTCGCCCGCGGGGGTTTTTCGATAAGGTTGCAGAAACTGCTGAAGCAATTAAGGAATCTGCCGTTACATTTTCTGAAAATGTCGGTTCCCAGGATTGGATCCATGCAACTAAAGAAATTTTAGAAACTCTCAATGACCATATGGGTTCAGAAAAAAAATCGAAATCCCATTCGAATTTCAATGTCCAAAACGCGATTGATTTAGGTCTTTGCGGTTATAAACTTTGGGAAAATTTTTCAAAAAGAAAATAATGAGGGATATTGCATACAAACGAACCTATCCAGTTGGCGCTGAATTTATCCCGAACAAAGGAACAGCTTTCCGCATCTGGGCGCCGCATTCCAGACAAGTAGATCTGGTTTTGGAAAACGTGCGGGAAAAACCTTGTTTTTGTCGCATGAAAAAAGAGAAGGAGGGATATTTTTCCTTTTTTTCAAACGAAGCGATAGAAGGGACACTGTACCGTTTTCGTATTTCATCTGCCGGCCAGTGGCTTCCCGATCCGGCATCGCGCTATCAACCACTTGGCCCATCGGGCCCATCTTGTGTCGTTTCTTCTCACTACCCATGGAAACATAAATGGAAAGGGGTAGATCCTTTCGGACATATTGTTTACGAATTGCATATCGGTACATTCACTAAGCAGGGAACTTTTCTGGAGGCAACAAAGGAACTGATTCGACTTGCCGGCTTAGGGATTACCCTCATTGAGATTATGCCCATTAATGAATTTCCCGGCCATTTTGGCTGGGGATATGACGGCGTCAATCTTTTTGCCCCTTTTCATCTGTATGGCACACCTCAAGAGGTAAAGGCATTTATCGACACTGCCCATGGGTTAAACATGGGAGTCGTTCTCGATGTCGTTTACAATCACCTGGGGCCAAAAGAAAATACATTAATACAGTTTTCTCATGAATATCTGCATGCTACACGTGCCTCATTCTGGGGGCAGACAGTCAACTTTGACAATCCTCATGTCAGAGAGTTCTTTTTGACAAATGCTGCCTATTGGGTGCAAGAATTCCAATTCGATGGTTTGCGGATCGATGCAACGCAATGGTTTTTCTCTTCTACTAAAGAGCATATTTTAGCCGAATTGACGCATACAGTAAAAAAGGCGGGGGGAAAAAGAAAAACGATCGTCATAGGAGAGAATGATAGCCAAGATACAAAGTTGCTCCGTCCAAGAAACCGGGGAGGATATGGTTTTGATATGCTCTGGAATGATGATTTTCATCACACAGCACTGGTGCGGCTGACAGGGAAAAGGGAAGGCTATTATACAGATTATTTAGGAACGCCTCAGGAGTTCATTTCTTCCCTTAAATATGGTTTTCTTTATCAGGGTCAATACTATCTATGGAAAAAACATCATCGGGGTACTCCTGATTTACAATTGCCCTATCATTCTCTGATGATATTTTTAGAAAATCACGATCAGGTAGCGAACAGCGGGTATGGGTTGCGACTGCATAAAAAGTCCGATCCAGGTAATTATAAGGCAATGACAGCCCTTCTACTCTTAAGTCCGAATACTCCTTTAATTTTTCAGGGACAGGAATATCATTCAAACCAATCCTTTTATTATTTTGCCGATCATGCCGCAGATTTGGCTCCATTGATCCGTAAGGGAAGAAAAAAAGAACTTGCTCAATTTCCGAGATTAGCGACAAAAGAAATGAGCAAACTTCTCCCTGACCCCGATGACCCCAAGACATTCATCGAATGCAAACTAAATAAAAAAGAATTGACTAAACCGAACTCATTTTATCAATTGTTTAAAGACCTGATATCTTTAAGAAAAAACGATCCAGTTTTTAAAAATATGCATAATAGTAAAATAGATGGGGCAGTTTTAGGAAATGATTCCTTTCTTATCCGTTATTTTGGAAAGGAAGAGGATCGCGTTTTATTGATCAACTTCGGACCGGACTATCATTTTTCGCCAAGTCCCGAACCCTTGCTCGTTGCAGGTTTAAATAAAACCTTTGAAGTATTATGGTCGAGTGAAGCGACTGTCTATGGGGGGGAAGGAACGCCGCCAATAAACAACCCTTCATGGAAAATCCCTGGCCATTCGGCTATTGTATTGAAAACTGTCAGCTTAAGGGTACAAACATGACCATCAAAGTGTGGCCCGGCAATCCATATCCCTTAGGGGCTAATTATGACGGTTCCGGAACAAATTTTTCTCTATTTTCTGAAAAAGCACAAAGAGTCGAACTTTGTCTTTTTAATGATGAGGGGCAAGAGAGCAAGGTGGTCCTTCCTGAGGTCATAGGGAATTGTTGGCACGGATATTTGCCAAAAATTAAACCTGGGCAGCGGTATGGATATCGTGTTCATGGAAGCTGGAATCCGGGCGCAGGCCTTTATTTTAACCCTGCAAAATTACTGCTTGATCCTTATGCCAAGGCAATTGATGGACAGGTCAGATGGAATGAAGCTGTTTTTCCCTATCAATTTGGAGCTGTTGAAAAAAGGAATGATCAGGATAGCGCGCCATTTATGCCTCTTTCTGTGATTCATGAACCCTATTTTGATTGGTCCGGGGATAATAAATTACGACACCCTTGGCATGAAACGATCATTTATGAAGTGCATGTGAAAGGTTTTACAGCCAACCACCCCGATCTGCCGGCAGAGTTGCGCGGCACCTATGCCGGCCTTACGCATCCATCTGTGATCGATCATTTCAAAAGATTAAATATCACAGCTGTGGAACTGATGCCCATCCACTTTTTCCTGCATGATAAAAATTTTATTGACAGGGTTTTAAGAAACTATTGGGGGTATAATACCGTTGGTTTTTTTGCGCCTCATAATGAATACGCTTCGGATAATACTCCAGGCGGTGGTGTTGCAGAATTTAAAGAGATGGTCAAAAAATTTCATCAGGCCGGGATAGAGGTCATTTTAGATGTTGTGTATAACCATACTGCGGAAGGGAATCATTTAGGGCCGATGTTGAGCTTTAAGGGGATCGATAATTCCTATTATTACCGGTTGATGCAAGATCCAAGATTTTACATGGATTATACAGGTACAGGAAACAGCTTGAATATGCGCCATCCCCATGTGCTCCAGCTTCTCATGGATTCCTTGCGCTATTGGGTTCTTGAAATGCATGTGGACGGGTTTCGCTTTGATCTGGCTGCGACCCTTGCGCGGGAATTGCACGATGTGGACCGCTTATCGGCTTTTTTTGACATCATCCAGCAAGATCCGGTCATCAGCCAGGTTAAACTCATTGCTGAACCGTGGGACGTAGGAGAAGGCGGCTATCAGGTAGGGAACTTTCCTCCCCTGTGGTCGGAATGGAATGGGAAGTACCGCGACTGCATACGCGATTTTTGGAAAGGGGAGGATCAAACATTAGGGGAGTTTGCTTCCCGTTTTACCGGAAGTTCAGATCTCTACCAAAGCAATTGTCGTTTGCCCTATGCCAGTATTAATTATATTACTGCTCACGATGGATTTACTTTAAGCGATCTTGTGTCCTATAATGGCAAGCATAATGAAGCCAATGGCGAAAAGAACAACGATGGCGAAAATCACAACCGCTCCTGGAATTTTGGAGTGGAAGGGGAAACAACCGACTCGCAGATCATCTATTTGCGCGATAAGCAAAAGAGAAACTTCCTTGCCACCTTAATGCTTTCTCAGGGTGCCCCTATGCTACTTGCAGGAGATGAAATGGGGAGAACGCAAAAAGGAAACAATAATGCCTATTGCCAGGATAATGAAATTTCATGGATCGATTGGCAGAACATGGACAGTGAACTTCTTATCTTTTGTCAAAAATTGATCAAATTCCGGACAGATCATCCTGTTTTTCACCGTAAACACTGGTTTGAGGGATCTCCTCTTCATGGAAGCCAGCTTCGCGACATTGAATGGTTTACAGAGGGCGGAAAACCGATGGCATCGGAGGATTGGGGAAAAGGGTTAGTCAAAACATTAGGGGTATTTTTGAATGGCAAGACCATTCCAAGTCCAAACCGGCAAGGGGAGCCTGTCATCGACGACAGTTTTTATCTGATCTTTAATGCGGCAAATGATCCGGTCAATTTTACTCTACCTGGCCAAGAATGGGGGGAAACCTGGATCAAGGAACTCGATACTGCAAACGGATGGTCTACGGAGGAAGAGCAATGGAGTGCAGATGAGTCAATTGATGTGGAAGGGAGAAGTTTGGTCTTATTGAGAAGCATTACACAATAGATAATGGACGGTATGGACGGCATGGACTTCATGGACGACATGAGACAGTTGCAGAATTGACAATAAAATAATTTAACAAGATCGTCTCCGGCAAGCAAGATTAAGATCATGATCAAGATCGAGATTAAGAACATTCCTAATCTCGATCTTGATCATGATCTTAATCTTGCTTGCCAAAAAGCGTTTGAACTGGACTTTTGCAATTGTCTCATGTCGTCCATGCCGCTCTCAATGTCCTTGTTTTAGCCCATACAATTCCCCATATTTGCCCGACAGGTACGCAATGAATGGACCTTCGGTGAACTGCTTTCCGGTAATGTTTTTTAAAAGTTCCTGAGCAGAATAATGTCTGCCAAACTTGTGGATGTTTTCTTTGAGCCATTCTTTGATAAACAGAAAATTTCCAGAGGCGATCTGTTCTTCCCAGTCAGGATGGTCTTGTGAAAAGGTCTCAAAAAAGCTTGCAGCGTAGAGATTTCCAAGGGTGTATGTAGGAAAATAGCCAAACCCGCCCATTGACCAGTGAATGTCTTGCAAACATCCGGTAGCGTCATCTTTTGGAGTAATGCCAAGAAGCTCTTGCACCCGCGCGTTCCAGGCCTCTGGTATGTCGCGGACATTCAATGAGCCTTCGATCAATGCTTTTTCCAATTCAAAACGCAAAATAATATGAAGGGAATAGGTAACCTCATCCGATGCAATGCGGATTAAGTTTGGTTCCACTTTATTGATGGCTTGATAAAATTTCTCCAGGGATATTCCATCGAATTGTGCAGGGAAGTGTTGTTTTAATAAGGGAAGATTATGCTTCCAATACCCTTTGCTCTGTCCGATTCTTGTCTCCCAAAATCGGGACTGGCTTTCGTGCATCCCTAAAGAAATGCTATCGCCAAGCGGGCTGCCATAATGCTCGACCGGTAATCCCATTTCATACAAGGCATGTCCGGCTTCGTGCAGTACAGCAAAAAGACAATCCATCAAGGAAGAGGGGTTAACTCTTGTGGTAATGCGGCTGTCTGTCGGATGTGAAGAGGAGGAAAAAGGATGAGTGGAGAGGTCTAATCTTCCATGCCTTAAGTCATATCCAAGCTGCTGTAACAGAAGATGCGAGAATGATAATTGCTTGTCTTCGGAAAATTTTCCAAACAAAAATCGGTCATCGATCTCTTTTGCCTTTTGTATTTTCTTTAGTAATTTCTGAGAGAAGGTTTTTAAGTTGAGAAATAGTTGACCGATTTTCGAAGTAAGGGCTCCCGGTTCATATTCGTCCAAAAGAGCATCGTAGGGGTGCTCCTTAAATTTTAGCAAATCGGCTTTCTTACGTGCCATGGCGACAATTTTATCGAGATAAGGGGAAAAATGAGCAAAGCTATTTTTATTTTTTGCATCGCGCCAGGCAGAGATCGCTTGAGAGGATGTTTTGGCAAATTCTTCCACAAAGCCCTTAGGCAATGCCTTTGCTTTTACATAATCATGCCGCCATTCTCTTAATGCTGCCTTTTGTTTGTCGGAAAGTCCTTTGGCCAGAATGGTTTTTTTTTCGATATCGATCAGATTAGATAGGGCATGAGCGAATTTTCTCCCCGTTTTTGCTTCATGGATAACTCCTGCAAGTGTTTTCATTTGCATGGACCTGTTTTCTACAGCTCCGGCAGGCATATACGTCTCCTGGTCCCAATCCAAAAGGTGGGAAATTCCCGTCAGCGTTTTTATCTTCGTACCGATGGTTTGCAGTTGCTGGTAATGATTATTAACTTTTGATTTCATGACATATCCTAATATGTTCGTTTAGCTTCTTCGTGGACGAAAACACGCTGGATGCGGGGCCCTAAGCATGTGATCAGTTCGTGAATGATAGAATCGCCGTGCATGGCAAGTTCTTCCGGAGACAGGTAAGATCCGTGCTCATCTTCTCCAAAAAACAATACAGGGTCTCCAACGGCAGCCTGGGGAATATTTGTGATATCGACCATCATAAAATCCATGCAAATTTTACCTACCATTGGGGCTTTTTTGCCGCGGATCATGACAAAACCCTTCCCGCTATATTGCCGGTGAAGACCATCGAAATATCCGATGGGAAGAACGGCAATTCTTTGCCCATCTTCCTGAACCTGATATGAACGCCCGTAACTAATCGTATCTCCCCGGTTGCATGTGTTGATCCCGACAATTCGGGAATGCAAGGAAAGAGCAAGGCGTAACTCCATTGCTTCCCTGGTCGTTTGCGAAGCATAAAGGCCATAAACGGCAAGTCCGATCCTGACCATATTGAATTGAGGGAAATGGAAGCGCATAATCGCACTTGAATTTTGCGCGTGCCTGAACTTAGGCTTGATCCCTTTTTCTTCCAGTGACTTTGTGATTTCCATTAACAGGGCCGCCTGGGCATTAGTAAATGCGTCATCATTAGGATCATCAGCCGATGTAAAGTGTGTCATGATCCCTTCGAGAATCAGCGAAGATGATTTTAAGACCAGCCCTGCAAGTTCCATAGCCTCTTTTGGCTGGCACCCAAAACGGCCCATGCCCGTATTGATATGTAAATGCACTTTGATCTGTTTACCCTGGGCGTGCGCTTCAGTTTTAAGCGCTTCGATAAATTCTTTATCGCTCACACCTACCTCCAGCTCCCATTTGACAACTTTGGCAATTTCATAAATCGCTGCATTGATCACAAAAATCGATTGGGCGATTCCGGCCCGTTTTAAGTTTACCCCCTCATCTACATAGGAAACTCCAAGATAATTGATGCCGCAGGAGCCAAGAAATTTGGCGATTCTTACTTCATCTGTTCCATAGGCAAATGCCTTAACCATTACCATAACTTCCGTTTTTTCCGGCAACCGGCTGCGTATGGTGGAAATGTTTTCTGCAATGGCTGCAAGATTGATCATGCACTGGTTGCTGCAAATACTGTCATGGAACTTTTCGGTCAGATTGTCAAACGAATATTTATGTTCCCCTTTGATTAAAACGGTGTCCTGATTCTGTACTTTTGTCTGAAGATATTGAATCGCATCGTCATAGGTGCAGCAATAGGAAATTTCGGTGCCCGAGATGCGCCTTTGCATCTCTTCGACAAGTGGCTCAAAGCGGTGCTGCCCGAACAGGACAAGCTGGTCGACCTTTGCCAAATCGATGGCTGTTCCAATCCTTCTATAATCGGTTTCCAGGTGCTGGTGCATGCCGCGCATTCCGCCGAAAGCAAAAATTTTGCGTCCATTGCAAGACATCTGACAAAGTTGTTTTAAAGAGTTATCGACCGATTGGGGATCTGAGCAGTATGTGTCGTTGATGAATGTCGTGCCAATGGGAGATTTCCAGATCTCTATTCTCGTGGGAGAAGGGATGTAGGACTGCAAGGCATTGCTGATTTCAGTTGCTGAAAGTCCTAAAAGCCAGGCTGCTTTGATGGTAATATTAAGAAGGTCAAGAAAAAAATAAAATCCCGAAGCCACAGACCCCTGGAAAATTTGACCATCCGGAAAATCGATCCTGTAAGGCATTGTCATGTCCCGTTCAGTGCGGCTGAAAGAAGCAAAAGGTAAACAGGGATCATCGATATTCCAAAAATGATGGAAGGAGGGAACGGCCCTTATATGCTTCAGGAGATGGCGGTCATGAGGGATAATAGACCAGTGGCCTTCTTCTGCTTGCGGTTGAAGCTTACCCATTTCACGAGCTGTTACATCGAGAGATTTTAGTGTTGTCAGATGTTTTTTTCCGATGTGGGTAATGATGCAATCATCAGCCTGGATCATCTTGCTTAATAGATCCATTTCATTCTCTTGGGAAATGGCTGCTTCAATGAGGGCGATTTTGTGGTTTTTATTGATTGTCAACAGGCTTAAGGGTACGCCTAATTGGCTGTTAAAACTTTCAGGGGAAGCTCCTGTGTTGTATTTATTTTTTAGCATGGCAAGTAATAAATCTTTGACCATCGTCTTTCCATAGGAGCCAGTGATGCCAATGACGCGGCAGGGGAGTTGCTTGCGGTATATTGCGGAAATTTCCTGTAATGCCCTCAATGGGCTGTCAACGCGCAGAATGGTCAGATTTTCTCTATGTTCTTCTACAGGCCTGTCATTGCGTGCGAGAACATAGCGTGCACCCTGATGATGGGCTTGTGAAATAAAGCGGTGTCCATCACTGGAAGTTCCTTCCAGAGCGACAAAGAGGGCGTTTGCAGAATCGATGCGGCGCGAATCGACGGCAACCTGGTCAATGATTGCCGGTATATTTGCATTACCTCCCGCTTGCCTGAAACCAGGCCAAATACGCAAATCGATCGGGTCCATAAGCTTTCGATCCCTTAAAGGTTTAGGATTTTATAGAAGAACTTTTCGTGTTCGTGCCCGTGCCCGTGCCCGAATTTATTGATTATTTCCGATAAGGCCCAAAGGACTGCCATGCTGCAGCTTAAGGTCGACGCGAGGCAAAGGTTTGGGATCGGAAAAGATAAATAGTTTCGGGCACGGGCACGGGCACGCTCACGGGCACGTAAATCAATTCCTCATCTTGTTTGTGTATCTATATTTGGGGCCGCATTCCATTTCTCGATTGTCAAAGAGTCCGGATGTATATGCAATTCGCAAAAATGTCCCGTTTTGACTTTGTCATTTTTTGTCCGGTCGGGGCGGAAATATTGGATGACTCCATTGCTGGTCACGGCAATAAGCGTATCGCCTGACTGATATTTCTTGCGCAAATGGTCCAGCCATTTGTCTATGGCATTTATATGATGGTGG
>JABDCW010000031.1 GCA_013287905.1 Chlamydiota bacterium
AGTGGTCGAAAAAAATATCGATGTCATTATCACTGACCATCATGAGCCGACACATAAAATTCCTTACTGTGTTGCTACATTAAATCCCAAGTTAATGGACAACTCCTATCCGAATCGCGACCTGACAGGAGTTGGCGTGGCATTTAAGTTGGCCCATGCTCTGACAAATCAATTAATTCTGGATGGAAAAATTCCTCCCAAGAAAATTGAGCTTAAAAAAATATTTGGACCTGGTTGCATTGGGAACGATTTCAGATATGGGTGCATTGATCGGTGAAAATCGCATTCTTGTGCGCTATGGGATCAGACAATTGCGGAAAACTAAACGCATTGGGCTTGCCAAACTCGTTGCCATTTGCGGCATTGACATGAATGAGTTATGTTCCTACACAATTGCATCAAAAATTGCTCCCCGTCTAAATAGCCTAGGTCGTATCGACGACCCCCGTAAAGGGGTAGAATTGCTATTGATCCGCAATGCACAGATTGCGGAAAAAATGGCGCAGGAACTCGATTTAAATAACATGTACAGGCAGCAAATTGAGCGGACAATGTCGGTCGATGTCGAGGATTTGTTTATTCAGCAGCCAAACATCTTTGCCGGTAAGGCGATTATCATCCATTCCGAAAAATGGCATCCCGGAGTGATCCCCATCCTTGCCATGCGCTTGTCTAAAATTTATAATCGCCCCACAATCGTCCTTGCGATGGATAAAGATAAAGGCAAGGGTTCCCTTCGTTCGATTCCGGAGTTTCCGTTATTAGATGTTTTAAAGGAATGCCAGGATCTTTTGGAAAGTTATGGAGGACATGATTTTGCAGCCGGCCTCATCATTAAAGCGGCCAATTTGAAGGCATTTAAGCAACGTTTTGTCAACATTGCAGAAACAAAGCTTCACTCTATTGATGTCAAAACAAAATTATATATCGATGCTGAAGTGAAATTTGATGACATCACTTTTGATCTGATCGAATCGATCAAATTGCTCGAGCCCTTTGGAAATGAAAATCCACAGCCTGTTTTATATTTTAATGCCAAACAGGCATGGCCGCCCAGAGTTTTTGGGAAGATGCATTTAAAGCTATATTTAGAGCAAAATGACCGGATGTTCGAGGGGATTGCTTATGGCAAATCAGCCATGAGCTCCTTAATCCGCAAAAAGAACCTGATGCTAAGTGTAGCCTTTACCCCTCAGGTGAGCCATTTTCAGGGGCAGTCGATCCAGCTTGTCATTCGCGATTTTAAAATCCTGGAGCCTTAAGGACATTTTTTGCTGTTTTGCTTGTGAAAAGGCAATAAACTACCACAGAGCCCACAGATAACACAGAGGAGTAGTAGAAGGCATTCGCCAAATGAAGATATAACCCCTCTGTGTTTTCTGTGGGCTCTGTGGTGGTTTTTATTTTTGGAAATATCGTGGCAATTTTTTTAGAAAAAGAAAATCCAACGAAAAAATAGGATTAGAGAAGAAGCCGTTTAATAAATAGATCTTCCAGAAGCAATCGTTGGTCTTTCCGGGCAAGGTTCCTTAAGTCCTCAAAGAATGTTCCGTCAGAGTGGCCTAAGATTTCATTATGTTGGATTAAACACAATTTTAAATCCTCTAAAGGGATGAATTGTGTCAGCCCAAGCTTGACACAATCTAATTGCAGATTTTCGAAAGAGTCGCTGTGCAGGTTTTTGAGAAATTGAGCAGTTTCTCTTTCCAGTCCCTTGTTGTGCTGAAGGGAAGAGAGAGGATCGAGATGTTTTTTGATCATGCTTCGTATGAGATGCTCTTTATGGACATTATTTAGCTGTTTATTTAATTTTATAAATTTTTTTTGCAGTACTGAAATATCTTTTGCATACTGTTGAATTAAGGTAGTTTTGTCCTTTGCCGGTTTTTCCTTCAGCAATTCCCCCATTTCTCTTATGTGCCCCTCCTGAACGGCTTTTAATTCCTGTTTCAGCTCATTGAATTTTCTAAGAGCGGCCGGTTGAAATGCGCTCGCGACCTTGAATTTTGCAATGGCCTCCAATTTCTTGTCGATAGCTCCAGCTAATTGATTGACTGTGTTAGTCGCTTCATTTTCTTTTGCATGGTTTATGCCAATTTTTTTTAACTGACCGATATCGTCCAAAGCTTGGACAACCAGCTCAACTTGGGCAGTTGAAGATTGTTTAAATGTGGCTGGACCAGCTGGGGCAACGTAACGGTCATAGATTGCCTGGACTTTGCTTCGTTCTTCAGCTATAAGACTTTGTGGGAGATTTTGGGCGTCTTTGACAATTTTAGGCAGAGTGGAAAGATGATTGAAGGTCTCAACTGCGTAGTTCTTTACCGCTATTTTTAATATGTCGTTCAACTGATTGATTTCCTGGTCAAGGGCTTCATAGGTCAGTGTTTTCTTCTTAAGTTTCACCGATGTTTTTTCGTTTGTGGCGCGTTGAATTCTCCAGAGTTGTTTAACAGTAGTCGCAACTTCGCTTAAATGGGCTAAAGTGCCGCTGACAAAATTATTCTCGCCAATGCTTGTTTTTTTTTGAAGCTTAAGATCCCTTTCCAATTTTCCCATCTGTTTTCCAAGCTTCTGCAGGTCTGCGATCTTTCGCTTAGCCTCTGCTTTAGTCGCCTTAGCTTCTGTAAAAGCCGAAGATTTAGTCAACTTGGCTCTAAAGGACAGGCGGGCGTCGGCTTGTTTAATTTTTTGCTTTTCGATGAAAATTTCATGGCCCAATAAATTGACTGCATTGTGAAGAACATTTTCAGCAGCCTGCAGTGTTTGTTGAGAATTAAGATCCTGCTGCACATAAGGCGCTCCAACAAAATGTATATTCGGATCCATAAAACACCTTAATTATTTATAAATGGAATTATGTAATAGTTTTATTTTTATTATACAAAATTTATTAATTAAAAAACTATAAATAGGGTAATTAGGCTGAAGGCCTGATATATAACGATGCTACCACGTGAACATTTACCTCAAGAACCCCTATGGGAGTCGAACACATCCTGCAGCTTTTTGAGTCGCAATTTGTAAGCTTCTATCAGCGTATTAAGGCTGCTCTTTATTGGCCCTGAAGCGTTGTCTCTTTGGGTTTCCAGTCGTTGGATATACCGTTCTGATTTTTTGATTTTAGCTGTCAACCCGCTGAGATACTCATCCTGTTTTCTTTTGTCTATTTGAGCAGTCGATTGAAATACTTCCGGATCAATCTCCTGATTGCTGCCGGATAAGCAGTGGGATACCCTGCCATAGAGTTCACGCAGTGTCGGAAGTACGATTTCGCGCAAACGTATTCGATCAGCCTCTGAGAAAGCAGACGGCTTAAGTTTGATCCTTTCTACCATCCAATTTTGGCAATCGATGGCAAACTCGCGTTGCCCTTTGGCATTGTTTATCGCGAAATCGTCGCGTGGTACGGCAGCCTCGAGAGAGGCAATACGCTTGTCGAGAGCATCGATTTGTTGAGGGAGCTCCTCTTTAAAACGATCGAGAGCCTCCAATGAGCTGGCTATAAACTCAAATTCTTCTCCATAGGCTGACTGCGCCTGGATACGCCATTTAACTAACAGGTCCATGGTAACAGTCAGCCGATCTGCCAGTTCCGGATCTAAAAGCCCCGCTGATTTTAGAGCTTCTATGCGGCCGAGGGTTGTCGGGGCCGTAATGCCATGATAGAGCGCGAGGGCTCCGATCGATGCGGCTGGCAGTCGGCATAGATCTTCTTTAACGTGGACGAGAGCTGGCAGCTTATCCGCGGTTATTGGAGCTGGTGGATTGTCAGGATTTGGAGTCAGTCCTTTGACTTGCCGCTCCATATCTGCACGCACCTGCGAACGGGCCGCTTCTGCTGGAAACGTCGTCTTTTTATAGGTTTCATAGAGCGAGAGATTCGATCCGCAAAATGGTACCCCATCCCTGACATCTCCGAGCCTCACAGTGGTGGGCTTTGCAGAAGGAGCGACCAACAAATCGGAACGACCGCGATAAGTGGGAGTTGCAGAGTAACGCAAATCATACGGTTGGTGTTGAGGATTGAGATTTCCCCAACAAAAGCGCAGTCCGGGTTTATTTCCTTCGAGCGATTCTCCCAGCCGATAAACGCGGTCGGCAACATATTGATTGAGCTTCAAAAAGTAATTCTCGATTTCTGGTGTTTTTTGCTTCACGACGATAAAATTATCGAAATCGGGATAAGGGCCAGCTTCATCGCGAGCAAGAGATCCCAGGCCGACGACACAGTATTCACAGGGAGGATCGAATCCCTGTTTTTGTAAATGTTTTACCCCTTCGTCGTACATTCGTGCCATTAAGCTCTTGATCCCTTCGCATAAGCTATGAGAGATTTGGGAAGCAGGAAGGTTTTCTCTGAGGCCTTGTTGCGCCTGTTCTCTGATTGCGCGCAATTGATTGCGGTCCTTGACCAGGGGTTGTAAATCCGATCCAATTGCTGCTTGCACATCTGCGAGACGGGCTTGGCTAATTTTATTGACCCTTGTCGGCTGAGTACCTCTTGCCAATAAAAGATCAGATTGATCATCAATCACTGTAAATTTTGCATCGACAAGGTTCAATTTTTGTTTAAACTCGAACAGGTTTCCAAATTTTACAGAGGAAAAATCTTTGACATAATTCGCTAACTTCTGAAAGCGATCATCAGACACATCTCCCATGATTTTGTAATGTTTTCCCCCAATCGTCACACTGTCCTGCGACTGCTGGTCCACCTGCTGCAATTTTGCCTGAAAAGTTGAATTACCCGAGGATATTATCAAATTAATGTAATTATTCATAATGTACCTTATAATAATCTAAATTTCATTATAATTTATTGTAGTATAATTTACCAATAATTGTTTTGTTGTTATTTATACCAAACGTGTTTCAAAAGTTGGAATTTTGACAAGGAGGCTGCTCAAAATTTTTCGTCCTTAAGCTAAGTGACCATTGCCTATGGCAAGGCACAAGAGAAGACAAAAATTTTGATGCAAAGCAGGGCGCCGTCAAAAGCCAATTTTTGAATCACGTTCGGTATAATTCAACACAAAGGCACGAAGACACCAAGACACATATTAAGAGGGAAGGGTCTGAAGGCAAAATTTCTTTGTTTCTTTGTTACTTTGTGCCTTTGTGTTGAATTTATTATAGATAACGCTTAAAAAAGTTTTTGTTTACTTATTGGTAAAACTATAAGGCGCAAAGAGTTTAACATCAATTCGTTGCATCTTTGAGCCTTTGCGTTTCAACATTTTTAGATCGAAAATACATTTATAATTGCTGCCTGAGATAGTTTTCCCTTGATTAATTTCCAAAAAATGAACTATTCTCCCTCTCTATGCTGAATTATAATTTGTAGGTCATGATTATGAATCGCTTAAATAAAATCATTGTTTTGTTAGGTCCTCCAGGTTCGGGAAAAGGGACGCAGGCTGCGCTTCTTTCAAAAAAGTTGCACATTCCCCATATTTCGACCGGCGATCTGTTCCGCGAAAATATTAAAAATCAAACTGTATTGGGCAACCTCGTTAAATCAATCATAGATTCCGGCAACCTTGTACCCGACAACATTGTCACTGAGATGCTATTTGACTACATAGCAAAGCCTGTCTGCAGCAAAGGCTACCTCCTGGATGGTTTTCCAAGGACATTGAGCCAGGCGGAAAGTTTGGGCGAATTTTTGAAGGGTAAGGCGGAGCTTAAGGTGTGTCTGTTAGATGTTCCCGATGATGTCATCATTAAAAGAATAGAGGGGCGTCAAACATGCAGTACATGCGGCAATATGCACAACCGTTATTACTCTCCATCTTTAAAACCAGATGTTTGCGATCTTTGTCAAGGGGTATTGATTCAGCGTTCCGATGATAAGAAACAGGTTGTCGAAGATCGTTTAAAAATTTATCACGAACAAACAAAACCTCTTATCCAATATTATGAAGACAAGGGAATATTGCACCATATTGATGGGTTACTATCGCAAGAGGCTGTGTTTAATTCGCTTCTAGTGTCTGATTAAGTAAATACGTTAAAGTATCTGACCCATCTTTACCAGTCTGGCTTTGCGCTCACGCTCAACAACTTGACTAGAAGTTAGATTTCGCGTTCCGCGCTTTGCCATACAGGAAAATATGGGCGCATATACTTTAACGTATTTGCTTAATCAGACATTAGATAATTTTTGAGGGCTTTTTTAGAGAAAATGCAGCGCTTTTCCAGGTCTGAAAGAGTGACAAGTCCATGATCTGCCAAAGACTTTTTAACTGCTTGAAAAAGTTCTTGTCTTCGGGCGAGGGCGGAAGGTTGAGAGTACTGCTCCAGTTCCTTTTCGGTTTTGAGTTGAGGAAGCAATTTAAGTTCCCAATAATCTTTGAGGTACCAAATAGAAAAATTGGCCAAGGCATCGATGGCAGGGGTATCTGGTGGAAGGGGATCGCCGTTTGGCGTTAGAAAGACGCTAAATAAACGATCTTGAAATGTTTTCCAGAGACCAGTTGGAGGATTTGACACATCTCCTTGAATGCCAATTACTTGCATAAGTTCCTTATCGCAGAGTTCTTTTGCTTCATGCAAGATTTCAATCAAGTCTGTGCGCCCTGAATGCCAGGAGATTTTTTGGCTGTTATTGATCATCTGTATGAGTGCAATGATACCATCTCTTAAAATTTCGATCTCTTTTACATATTTTTGAATGTCATCGGCAGTGATGGATGTTAAATCAAAAACCTCCAGTTCTTTTATCTTAATGGCGATCCGGTTTTTTCCATCTAAAGCCTGTTTTTTAAGATAATAGGTTAAATTAGACAGATGATGCTGCATCGGTTCTGAGGAGGTGTGCTGTTGAAATGTGGAGAGATCTTCCAGTGAGGCATTCTTGACGAAGTCATAAAACGATTCTTTTGGAAAGCCCACAAAGAGCGCATCGAGTTTATTTTCAGAAATGGCTTTATGTTGAACAATTTGTTTTAATAACTCTTTCATCTGGGAAGCAGAAAGTTCGGATCCAAATTGTTCAATGGCTTTTAGGTCAGAGAGGATTGTCAGTTGTTGATAAAGGTCTATGGCCTTTTTTTGGATCATATAGACTCATCATTTTATGAGGGTTTATATTTTTCGTGTTTTTCTGTAATAAAAAAAAATAGCAGCTACTGCAAGGAAAATGATAATGAGTAAAACAATATTATCTGCGTTTAATTCAAAATTTCGGCAATGATTAACGCAGTATTCGCCAAAGAAATAACCGATTGATAAGAAAGTGGCGACCCATACTAAAGCTCCGGTATAGGCAAAAACAACAAATAATCTAAAGTCTAGAAGGGAGGTTCCAGCTGTAAATCCGGTAAAATGGCGCACACCCGGTACAAAATAGCCAATTAACAATGCCCATTTTCCATAGCAGTCAAACCAAACATGAATTTTATCGAGGGTTGCTTGCTTCATTCCTACCCAACATCCATACTTGTGGACGAAATAGGTTCCTAAGGTGCGCCCCAGGATATAGCTGACGGTTATGCCGCATATGCTGCCAAGATAGGCAGCAATAATGGTGGGGATGATATATAATTTTCCACTGCCCATTAATGTTCCGGTAACGATCATCAAAGTTTCTTCCGGTACAGGCAGGGCAATAATACCAAGTGCCATCACAATGAAGAGAGCGAGACTTCCATGCTCCAATAACCACTCGGCCAGCGTTTCTAAACTAGGTAAGTATTCAAGCATTCGGTCAAATGTCTTCTTTGATGAGTAATCCTAAAAAATTATTGATTACTGCCAGTACGAGGGCAAAAAGAACGGCCCACCAAAATCCATCTACTTTAAAGCCTGGCACAATTGCACTGACTAAAAGTACGAGAAGACCAATAATGACAAAAGAGAATAATCCGAGTGTAAGGATATTGATAGGAAGGGTTAGCAGAAAAAGGATAGGTCTTAGGAAAGTATTGACAAGTCCAAGGACAACGGCGACAACAAGGGCCGTACCCCAGTTATTAACATGGATTCCGGGAAGAATGCTTGCCGTGACGAAAACGGCAATTGTCGAAAAAAGTAGATTTAAAAGAGCATAAGCCACGGGTAACTCCTTAAAGGATTGCACATTACATGAATTGATAGTACATAATCGGGTTTTTAAATTCAATATCAATAACGACATTTCATTACGTGCCCGTGCCCGCCCCTCCCCCTGCCCGTGCCCTTGCCCGTGCCCGTGTATATTGATCATTTCCTATTTAATTATCTCTCCTGCAACAATGCAAGGAAAAGGAATTCGGAAAAGATGAATATATAAGGGCACGGGCATGGGCACGGGCACGGGCACGGGCAAGTAAATGTAAAATTACTTAGAGCAAGAGCCGCCCTTGCCGCCGCACATGAGATTGCGCAATTGTTCATCAAAATCGCAACACCCTTTTTTGGCTTCGATTTTATCGCGCCATCTTTTGGAATTGTAACTGGCAACCAATTTTGCAAGACCATCCAAATGCTCGCCGGAGTTTTTGAGAATTTCTTGTTTGATCTTGTCCTTAAGAACTTCCATCCATGCCTGATCAGCAAGGCAAAGTAATTTGTCGGCATGGTTTTTTTTGCAATCATCCTCGTGACTGTGGCAGGGACAGCTGCAATTTTTTTGACAACAGCAGCTTTGTTCGTGACAGCTATTTTTTTCATGGCCGCAGCAGGAATCTTCTGAACAATGATGATGAGACATGAGAAACCTCCTAAGTATTAATGTTTTATGGCTGCACACCCCTTAAATTTAAGAGATGTCTGCATTAATTTGAATTCTATAAAAAGAAATTTAAATTGGCAAGAGTTTCTTTAGAAGCATAGATGTTGAAGAGTTTCTTAAGTCTCTCAGCATAAAGAGCATGATATAACAACCCCTTGGATCCCATTCCGGTCAGGACCCAAGTTTTTTCTGCGGCTTGCAAAAGCAGAGGACGGTGATCGGGAGTGGATGCTCTGATTCCTGCCCGGCAATCGAGAAGTAAATTTTTGGACAGTCCAGGGAAGAATTGATGGATTTTTGGTAAAAGGTCCAAAGCCGCAAATTCTCTATCCGGTTTTGGAGAAACAAATTCACGCTCAAAAGTGGCGCCTATAATGCCTTGCATCCCGGTCTTCAAAAGATAGGCATGAGAATTGACCGGATGAGGAAGATCCCCCCATTCCTTTTGCCAATTGAATTCGAGAATTTGACCCTTTATTGGCGTTAGAGGCAGGTGAGATAATTCAGGCAGATGCAGCGTTTCTGCTCCTGCAGTGACAATAATAAGGTCAAAATCTTTCAAATCGGAAAGGGAAGAGACCAATGTTTGTATTTTTTGGACAGAAGCTGCCGAGCAGGCTTTCCACAGCCCTTTCATATAATTTGGACAATCGACGAGCACTCCCGATTCTAAAAAAATTCCGGAATATATGCCGGAAGGGTGGAAGTCATACTGGATTTTAGTCTGCCAGTGAATGTCGTGGGAATAAAGCTTAGCCGCTTTTTGGAAATCGCTTTGTTGATCCATCGTGATAGCCGGACGAAAAATCCCTAAGTTCATTGCGACCGGGTAACCAAGAGCCCCTTCTGCGACATGGATTAAGCGCTTTGTTGCATTTACCCCTTCAATTCCCATCCAGTTGGCTTTTCCGCGTGCCCCTATATAACAATGCAAAAGACCTGCTGCTATGCCGGAGGTATTTTGACCAAGGGGGGCTTTGTCGAAGAGGGTAATCTGAGTGTCTGCACATTGGCTTAGGTGAAAGGCAGTGGCAAGTCCGCAAAGACCGCAGCCTAAAATAGCGATTTTCATAGGTGCAATTAAATTTGCTTTTCCCTTATTGTAATAAAAAAAAAAGACGCAAAGGTTATGTTCAAAAAGAATGGTTCAAAAAAGGCGCAAATTTATTCTCTTCTGATTATCTTTATTTCTGCGATCGCTGCAGCTCTATTATTTGCTTTAGGTTCACTGTACTATTATAATCCATCTGGAATTTATTTAGGAAAAAATGTGCTTCTTTCTCCGGAAAATCTTATGCCTATCGAATCCTCTGGAGATAAAATGCATAAAAAAAGGGATACCGGATATTCCCTTAGCGCTATTGAATTCACTGATCTTCAAAAGAATATACTGCACCGCAGCTTAAGCCCCCAAGAGTATTCTTCATTATACGCCATGTTAGCTGACGACAAGGGGATTGAAGCTGCACCTCCGGAAGTAAAAAGTTTGTTTACCTCTTCCCGTATAGCAACCCTTACGTTGATTTTACGCGAAGAAAATAAACGAAGCAGCTCCCTGATTCCTTTTATCATTGTTGAATTTATTGAAAACGGCGATTATTATCGCGTTCAATTGCATGTAGAGACAAGACAAGCGGTTTGGGCTTATTTTTATCATCCGGCAGTATATCAACAAATTTTAACCTTACTTAAATAAATGACGGCAATAAAAGGGACGTTTGAATTTTTAGGGACAGGGGCATCGATGGGCGTACCTGTGATTGGCTGTGATTGTGCAGTCTGCCAATCGCCATCGCTCTTTAACAAGCGGTTGCGTCCATCGGCATTGTTGACAATTGGGGCCAAAAGAATTCTGATCGATTGCGGCCCCGATTTTAAACAACAGGCTTTGCGTGTAAACCTTAAAAGCCTTGATGGTGTGATCTTTACGCATGCCCATAATGACCATATTGCCGGAATAGACGACCTGCGGACACTATGCAAGCAGCCGGGTAAACTCCCTTGTCTTCTCTCTAAAGAAAGTGCGAGTGATATCCAAAAGCGGTTTTATTACGTTTTTAACGATGAAATGATTCCCGGAAAATGGGTCACACAGTTCGATATGCATTTTCTTGACTCTCATGATGGTCAGCTGTCATTTCAGGATGTGCCCATTCATTATGTCACCTATAGCCAGATGGGCATGCCTGTCAATGGCTTTCGATTTGGGGATCTGGCCTACATCACAGATATACGCGATTATTCCGATACGATATTTGAAACGTTAGAAGGGGTCCATACGTTAGTAGTAAGCGCTTTGCGTTTTACTCCCTCTCCCATGCATTTTAGCATCGATGAAGCCGTAGATTTTGCTAAGCGCACCAAAGCTAAGGAAATATATTTGACCCATATTTCCCATGATCTGGACCATGAGAAAACAAACGCTTATCTACCAAAAGAAGTGCGTTTGGCCTATGACGGGTTGAGGCTCAATTTACTTACCTAAGGATATTATGGGACCAGATAGTTCCGATATTGGCAGTCTTTCCCTCCAAACGTTAGAAAAAAATCGCGCGCGCGCGCTTCTTGTCTCCGTCTATAAAGGGGGGAGCAGCCAGAAAGAACTGGCAGAAGAGCACTTGCGCGAATTGAGCCTTCTTGCCAACACGTATGGCATTACCGTCGTGAACCAACAGATATGTCCCATCCGCCAATATGATGCGGCTACCTATGTGACAATGGGTAAATTGCAGGAATTGCAAAATGCGGCAAAACAGCATCAGGCTAATCTGATTGTTTTTGATGATGAGATTTCGCCAAGTCAGCAAAGGAATTTGGAAAAAGCCTTTGGTTGTCCTGTCATCGACCGTACAGAAGTCATTTTAGAGGTATTTGCCCAAAGGGCAAGAACAAAAGAAGCGCGGCTGCAAATTGAATTAGCCAAAGTCAAGTATCAGGCCCCCCGATTAAAAAGATTGTGGACACACCTGTCAAGACAGCATGGATCGGGAGGCTCCGGTTCAGCCGGCGGGCATACCAAGGGAGAGGGGGAAAAGCAAATTGAAATCGACAGGCGTATTCTTAAGCGCAAAATCGATGCATTGCAAAGTGAAATCGACGAAGTTCGGGCCCATCGGGAAACCCAGCGGTCATCGAGGGAAAGATCGGACATTTTTTGTTTTGGGATTATTGGATATACGAATGCCGGAAAGTCGACCCTGTTGAATGCGCTGACAGGCGCGGAAGTTTTTGTCGAAGACAAGCTGTTTGCGACATTGGATACGACAACGCGTAAATTTATATTAACGAACCATCAAGAAGTTTTATTGACCGATACTGTCGGTTTTATCAGAAAGCTGCCTCATCTGCTGGTCGCTGCTTTTAAAAGTACTTTGGAAGAGGCATTTGCTTCCGATATTCTTTTGCATTTGATCGATGTGAGCCACCCCATGGCTCTTGAACAGGCGGATACGACATATGAAGTCCTCAAAGAGCTCAATGTGGAAAACAAACCAATCATCACTGTGTTCAATAAAATAGACCTTGTCACGGACCAGTCGGTCTTGCAACAGCTTTTGTCAAAATATCCCGGTGCGGTGCAAATTTCGGCTGCCAAACAGATTGGTTTTGATAAGCTTTTAAAAGCCATGACCGATGAGATGAGCAAAAAACGAAAGGTGATTTCTTTACGGATTCCCCAATCTGAGTACCATATTTTTAGCGAAATCAAACGGCATGGGTCTATCATCTCTCAGGAGTATGAGGAGAACGATATTGTTGTCACTGTCGAACTGCCTGCGGCAGTAGGAAAGCGTTTTCATAAATATACCATATGCGACTGAAAAAGTGAAGTTTTCATGCCCGTGAGCGCATCCTATTATCCATAATTCTAATAAAGCAATTCAACGCAAAGGCGCAGAGGCGCAAAGACGCAGAGGAAATCTAGGGTTTAAATTTCCTGTTTTTATCTTTATATCTTGCCTATCCTGTCGCTGAAAGCGATCCTGCTTATTTTGTTTATTATCTTTATTGATTAAAACTAAGTGAAAAGGTTTTTAAAATTTTCTCAGCGCCTCCGCGTCTTTGCGTCTCTGCGTTTATCCATTGATGTCATGTTATAGGCAAATATTTTGTAAGTTATGAATAATAGCATGCGCTCATGAGCACGAAAACTGTCTATTGAACAAAAAGACCCGAACCGGCATCGACGATGCGCAAACTTGCCTTGCCCACAAGTCCGCTCACCTGCAGCCAGTAGGGAAAGTAGGCGGGGTACTTGTCGCTATCGCGGGGTAAAAATACTTCAATGATCTTTCCCGATAGTTCTCCGCCATCCTTTGGCCAGCGTGCCTTCCAGGCATCAAAGGTAACTCCCGGGACCGTTTTGCCATCAATTGTGAGTTTCGGCTGCCAAATGGGACGTTTATCCGGAGTGTCCGATACCGGAGGGGGGCCGACCCGCTTTCGTTCCTGGTCGGGAATGGATGTGAACTGCAAGGAGAGCAATGTCGAAAGGAAATTTTGCTCTTTTGGTATGGTGACCCATTCCCCTTTATTGATCGAGTAGGCTGAGGCGATCATGCCAGTAGAGAGTTGAATGGGATAAATCATGCGGCATGTGTTTCCGGATGCGCCCTCTTGTACCCATTTTCTCCAGGAAAATGGTTCTTTGACAAACGAGTTTGGCACGGTGATCTCTTCAATGCTGATCTCATTGGCATCGATGCTGCGTATGATTAAAACGGAAAAAATTTTGTTCCGCGCCATGACAAGATAATCGCCGGGGTGGGCGTTTTTCAGGTTTTGACGAAGGGATATAGGGGTGTTAGTTCCTTCCGCAATGGTAAAGAGCCCAAGGCATAAGAGGAATAGGAGCAATGTTAGATGTTTAATAGATGTCATTTTCAAGTGTGTTTTTAAAAGCCCTCAAAAGGATAATACCTTATGAGGTTATTGACCCTATACTATCAAACCCTATTTTTAATTGCACCCGGATTATTTTTTACTCAACACTTCCTGAAAGATTTGATAATTCATTTGTGCAGGTTTGTCATCTCTTGGCCTGAAGGTGGGAACTGCATAGGTGACCAGGTCAAAAAATCCATGAAATTTGGGGACTACATCGCGATAAATGCCGGCGATCATACGCCTATAATCATTGGGATTTCCCTTTGGCGCAAAAACACCGCAACCGTATGCACCCAAAACAAGCTCGATTTTTTGATCCGGATTTTGTCTGTGCATTTCCGCGGCTTTTGTCGCAGCAGCAAACAGATGAGTCTGAATCCGTTGATAAGCGTCTTTATAAACAGTCAACCCTCCGATGCAATGATCAAAGGATTGAGGACTACAGTCTACCGTGCCGTTGCCATACCAGGTGGCTGCGCTGGTCACAAATGAGACCGGTTGAACGCTATCTTCCAAGTAATGAGACACAAAAAAATTATCTGTCCTTTTGCTTTGCACTGCAAATAGATGGTTGTCGGTGATATAAGCTGCCTTTCTGGAATCGAACGCCATTCTTTTTTTTGTGTTATCGGGATTCATGTAATAACTGACAACCATTTTCTCTATCTTATCCAGATCATGTGGGAGCTGTGTAAGGGATGCCATCAAGTCAGTTCTTTGACATAGCGACTCTTCCTGGGTCGTAGCACTTCTTGTATCGTATTCAAATGTGTCAGTGCCGGGAACTCGATGAAATCCGGGTACAGGTCCCCCGATGTATTTCTCATTTGCGAAATTGACCGCAATTTTCGCGTGGCCATTTCGCTCATTGATCGCTTGTTCGGTTGTCAGATCCTGAACGTGCACTTGCATGGATCGTTCGTTCCCGGAAACATCCGGCTTAACCTTTAGTTGTACAAGCTGTTCCTCAAGCGTTCCCCTTTTTAAGTCAAAAGTAACCAACTGTGGTTTTCCGGCCTCTGGAATAGAGAGGGTCTTGCCATTAATTATATATTTTCTACTATTGAGGACCTGAACAAAAAATCCTTCGGGAAGGTCTTTTTCATTTGAAGCAATGGGAGTGAATTCAACAGCGGTTGTTGCGCTTATAGCCGGACTTGCAGATGATGGTGGGGGCACTGGTGCGGCAGGAGGAGTAGCAGGTTGTGCAGACTTTGGGCTCCGAGGCATTGTCTCTTCCGGCTTAAGGCTAATTGCTGCCTGAATACTCTGGTCGAATGCAGAAAATTTAATAGAAGGATCCTTAGTCGCAAAGATTTTCGATGCGCCGTCATTAAGGCGTGTGGAAAGATCGGTTGATTTTGAAGAACCACCGAAAGCTGCAACGGTCCATTTTCTTAAGCTGTTTTTATTGACGTAAAACGTCTTTCCGGCGGCCACTTCGAGCTTAACGGCCTTTCCGATCAAAGACAGGAAGGAACCAATCAGGCGATTTTTGTATACCCGAACATCTGCAGCTTTCTTATCCTGAAAAATTAAATGTAAACGTTGATTGAATATATTGCCGGATATATAGCCATGTGCAGGGCCCATAAAAACTCCTTGGAAAAAAGATGTTAAAAAAATATTTTTGCATAATTATTTTTTATTTTTATTCTGCAAGGATTGTATCATTATATTAGATTTTTACCTAGAATAACTTCTTATTAAGATAAATTTAATTCTGGGCGAGCAATTCCTCTTATATTTAACGCAGAGGCGCAAAGTCGCAGAGACGCGGAGAAGCCACTCTCTCGTCTTTGCGACTTTGCGCCTCTGCGTTAAATAGTTTAAAGTCATTGAGCAATAAATAGTAATAACAAAAAAGCTAGCTTATCCTAAAAAAATTAATCAAAAATTTTATTTGCAGGAATTGCTATTCTGGGCAGAGCCTTTTTGAACTTTAATGGGCAATTCAGGTACACTGACAAAAAGAGACGAAGGGAGTGCATTATGAAATTAGGAAGTTCAGCAATCAAATGGAGTATAACCTTAGAGCCGGCCGCCGCTGTATTTATCGCCTTGCTTGTCGGGCCAATACTTACGGCAGAAGATAAATCACAGGCCGTGCAAAAAGAGTTAAAATTGATCGATGCGGAGGTGACTATACTCAATCAGGAGTTAGATAATGAACGGGAACATGAGCTGAATGAAAACATGTTAGCTCAGCCAAAAATGCGGTATAACTGGGATGAATTTGTCGAACATATCCAGGAGGCGGCAAAAGATTCAAAGGATGTGGATAAGTTAAAAGAACAAATACATGCATTGGATTCCCGCCGTGAAGTCCTGCTCGAAAAAGAGAAACAAAAATAGTGTAAATTACAAATATGCCATATTCCCACTCGCCGCAATACCACTTTTATAAGCAGTCATTATCTTTGCTCACCGATCTTTATCAGTTGACAATGGCATATGGATACTGGAAAGCGGGATTTACGGGTAAACAGGCGGTATACCATCTTTTCTTTCGCAAAAACCCCTTTGGCGGCGGATTTTCTGTTGCAGCCGGTCTTGAAAGCGCAATCGATTACATTCAGAATTTTCGCTATGATTCCAGCGATATCGACTATTTAGCCTCTTTAAGAGGATATGACGATCAAATCCTTTTTGATCCGGCCTTTTTTGACTATCTTTCCGGATTAAAGTTGACTTGTGATATCGATGCCGTTCCCGAAGGAAGCCTTGTTTTCCCATACGAGCCGCTCGTGCGTGTCAGCGGCCCGCTCATCCAGTGTCAATTATTGGAATCCCCCCTTCTAAATTTGATCAATTTTCCCACCTTGATTGCCACAAAAGCTGCACGCATTTGCATTGCGGCGATGAATGATCCTGTACTGGAGTTTGGCATTAGAAGAGCTCAAGGGATTGATGGGGCATTGACAGCGACCCGCTCCGCCTTCATTGGAGGCTGCACAGCAACGTCTAATGTCTGCGCGGGAAAATTATTCGGCATTCCTGTTAAGGGGACGCAGGCACATAGTTGGGTGATGGTTTTCGATGATGAAGAAACAAGCTTTCAGACCTATGCTGCCCATATGCCGAATAATTGCATTTTGCTTGTCGATACATACAACACAATAGAGGGGGTAAAAAAGGCAATTGAAGTAGGAAAACGTTTGCATCAAGAGGGAAAGAAGCTCATTGGAATACGTCTTGACTCTGGCGACTTAGCGTATTTGAGCATTCAAAGCCGCATGCTTTTAGATGAGGCCGGTTTGCACGGTGTGCTGATCTTTGCAAGCAATGATCTCGACGAGATCATTATTGACGAATTAAAAAAACAGGGAGCGCGGATCGATGTATGGGCAGTAGGGACCAGGTTGGCGACCGGCGGCAGTCAGGCAGCCCTTGATGGCGTTTATAAACTATCGGCAGTACAGGATCCGGGAGGTCCCTGGAAATATAAATTAAAATTGTCCGAGCAGCAGATCAAGGTCTCCAATCCGGGTATTTTACAAGTAAAGCGTTATTTCCATGATGGATATTACGTTGCCGATGCCATATATGATATTCTCATGGGGCTCCCCGATCCTGGCATCATTGTCGATCCTTTTGATGCGACAAAAATAAAGGGATTAAATAAAAAATGGGAGTCAAGAGACCTTTTAATACCCGTTTTTAGAGAGGGAAAATGTGTCTATGAAACACCCAGCCTGGCACATATTCAAATGATGGCAAAAAAGGAATTGTCAATGCTGCATAATAGCTCAAAACGGTTTTTAAATCCCCATACCTATGTTGTCGGGATTGAAAAGAACCTGTATGATTTAAAAACTCAACTTATCATGGGTCTTCGTCAATGAACGCTCTTATTTTAGTAGACTTGCAAAACGATTTTTTTCCCGGCGGCAGGTTGCCTGTGCCAAATGCACATGTCATTATCCCTAAAATTAATCGGCTATTGCATTTTTCTTCTCAATTTCCACTTGTTGTTGCGACAAAAGACTGGCATCCTGCAGATCATGCAAGTTTTGCTGACATGCACGGAAAGCCTGTTGGCGAATTGGTAGATGTTCGCGGCATCAGACAAATTTTATGGCCCGTTCATTGCGTCCAGGGAACATTTGGAGCTGAAATTGTTGCAGGACTGGATCTTTCTAAAGTCAATAAGATGTTCTACAAGGGGACTGACAGGGAAATCGATAGCTATAGCGCATTTTTCGATAACCAGCATTTAAAATCAACAGGACTCAAGGAATATTTGGAGTCGCATGGAATTCAAAATGTTTACATAGCCGGGCTTGCAACAGATTATTGCGTCAAATATTCTGTTTTGGATGCATGTGCATGCGGTTTTAACACATTTGTGATCAGCGATGCCTGCCAGGGGATTAACCTGCATCCCGATGATTGTGAAAATGCTTTAGAGGAGATGCGAAAGGCGGGAGCTGTGATCGTTGACATGAAGAATGTTGAATCTCTTGTGGTTTAAACAAGATTTAATGGCTGGTCACCTGTCAGCTTCGCATTTGCGTCTGCAGAATCTCGCGTCGCCCTCTCGCTTTTTTCTCTCAATGATCTCGCGAATTTTCGCAGCATCTTGTAAAAATCGATTTTTTGATCTTATCTCATTAGGGCGGCACTCTTTAATAAAATCAGATGCTATATCTGTATTCCTGTCTATCCATGCCAGGATTTTCTCATCCCTTTCTTCAGGAACTATGTGCCGATAGATATCTAATAGCTGGTCGATGGAATGCTCGTATTTACGATGCCAACCAAACCCTTTGGGAAGACTGTCTTGCGCATCTTTGACATTGGGATCGGCATTTCCTTTTTCAAGCAATAAAAACACGCTTAACGTTTGATTATTCCTGGCAGCCATGTGAAGAGGGGTGAGCATATCGCGTGTGGTGCATCCACAGGGACGATCAATCTCATCTACTCCTGCTTTCAACATATTTTCTAATTCTTGGTTTAAGCCGCAATTAGCTGCCCAATGAAGGTATGTCCACCCAAATAGCTTAAGATCGGCTTTTTGAAAAATCAACTGAGCATGGTGTTCAAATATTTCGAATTTGCCGTTGCAATTGTACCTGATATGATCCATGTAACCATTCCAATTGATACATGGTCGAGGTTGTGCTCCATAACGCAAAAGGAGAGCAATAAAATCGAGATTAAGGCAGAAGTCTTCCAGGGCATGGTCTAATGCAGTTTTATTATCTGAGTCCAACGCATTTACAGGGCATCCCTTTTTGAGAAGAAATTCGCCTATTTCTGTATTATGTATTTTGTGCAAAATATTTGGATTTGCATTGAAAATATCCCGGGGAACCCCCTCATTCAAGAGGTATTCAAGAGCATTGAATACTTCAGGACATACAGACCAATGGCAGACTGTCGCAAATAAGGTGTTTCCTTTCTGATTTCTTAATTTTAAGATTTCATGGATACTTTCCTGGGTATATTTTTGAAACAATTTCCATCGATCAACACTTAAGTAAGTAAAGAAGGCTGTATTGCCATTCCCATCCTGGAGCATCGGATCAGCACGAGCTTTTAGTAAAAGCTCGCAAATTTCCCTATCTTGCGCCATTTCGTGCAAAGGCAATCTTCCTTTCTCATCTGGTTTATTTACATCTGCACCTTCTTTGATCGCTTGTTGGATGCACATGTAATGCTTTAGGTAATCTTCCCGTCTTGATGGATTGCAGAAATTGTCAATTTCTTGCCATAGTTTACGATCAGCTTCCCCAATTGGAACACAGGGGCTAATTTCCAATGACTTCGTATAAAAAGATAAAGGACTCATAATAATAAATATAGATTGGTTAGTTTTTTAGAACAAATTTATTTTAACATAAATTAAAATAAATATAAAACAAATATTTGCAATAAAAAAACAATCGCAAAAAAATTCAACAGGAATGAGTTTTATCCGGATTTTCTTGTGTTCCTTCTGAAAATATTGTAAGTTAGTGTATAAGCAGCAACAAACTTCCCTGCTTAGAAATAAAATTCCTATGCTTAATGACAAAATTCTTAAACAAATCACAGCATGTGTTTTAAAGGTTTCAAAACCTGAAAAAATCATCATGTTTGGTTCCTATGCCCGAAAAGAAGCAGATGAGGACTCCGATCTCGATTTACTTGTCATCAAACAAGAAATTGCCGATAGAGGAAAGGAAATGATAAAAATACGCAATGCCATTGGCGATGTGGGAATAGGGGTCGATGTTATAGTTTGTTCTGAAGCATATGTGAATGAATGGGGACACGTGCACAGCACTCTCATCCATCAAGCTCTTAAAGAGGGAATGGTTCTCTATGAAAAATCCGCGTGACCATGCCTTGACGCTCTTGCATCTTGCGGATAGAGACAGGAGGGCTTTTCTGGCTTTGAAAAATGATGTTCATTGGAATGTTGATCCTCACACCATATGTTTTCATGCTCAGCAGGGCGTTGAAAAGGCTATTAAGGCAGTATTGATATCAAGAAACCTGGAATTTGGAAGGACGCATGATCTCAATAAACTTTTCTATCAAATTGAGAAGTTATCTCTCAATTTTCCGGTGAAGCTTGCAGAATTATCCAAACTTAATCCTTATGCAGTGACGGTTCGATATGACGATCAGGATGTCGATACAATCACGCTTCATGAAGCAGAAAAGATTTTAACTACAATCCTTGAATGGGCGGAAGCCACCATACGCACAGTTGACAGTTGATAAAATCGCACATTATTGCATTCAAAAGCGTACACTAAAAAACAGCAAATAAACGCAGATAATATCTGGAAGCCCAGTAAGATGGATAGCGGCAGCCGGGATTGAACCGACGACACATGGATTATGATTCCACCGCTCTACCAACTGAGCTATGCCGCCAAAGAATAAAAATAGCGGGGGAAGGATTCGAACCTCCGGCCTTTGGGTTATGAGCCCAACGAGCTAACCCCTGCTCCACCCCGCGTCAGTAACGTTCTTTATAACCTGAATTTTCAGTTTATAGCATAACTATAGAGAAACCTGACATTTCTTACAACATAAAAGAAGAATAAATCGTAAAATCAGGCAAATCATTGCTTTGGAAATATTAGAGAAAGGCTTTTTCTTTTAAGAACAAAATTGTTTTGGCCGTTGCACCATGAATTTTTGATGTTAATTGCACTCCGTGAGAGCCTAAACGGTTACGCTTTTCCTGATCTGACAGCAATTCTGATAATACTGAAGGGAGGAGGGAGCCATCCACTTGAAGGCCGGCCTCATTTTCGAGGACAAGGTCGACAAGTTCAGGCTGATTGTGCATATAAGGGCCGAAAAGGACAGGGACTCCATACCACGAGGGTTCAAGGATGTTATGTCCCCCGATGTTTTTCACAAAGCTGCCGCACACAATTGCGATATCGGCCAATTGATACATTTGCCGTAAATGCCCCATGGCATCGATCAAAATAATTTTAGTCTGCGGATTGGCATTGTTTTGGCTAAGCCTGGAAAAAGATACGGAACCTGTTGACAATAGTCTGCCAACCTCATCAAACCGTTCAGGGTGGCGCGGTACAATCAACAATTTAGCTGTTGGAAAATCTTTGGACAACGATGTAAAGATTCTCATGATCAAAGACTCTTCTCCATGGTGAGAGGAGCCGGCGACAATGACCAGATCATCTGGAGTGATTCCCAAACGCTTTTGCCATTCAATCAACTCCCTTTCCGGCATACTTGGATATTCGCTGTCAAATTTGATGTTTCCCGAGATCATGCATTTAGGTTTAAGAACACCCAACTGGACGAAACGATCGAGATACAGCTGATTTTGGATGCAAAAAAAGTCGACAGGGGAAAATAATTTAGAAGCGAAGGTTGGCCATTTAGCCAATCTTTTGGCTGAGCGTTCGGAGATTTTTCCATTGATGACAGCTATTTGTGCCCCGATGCGCTTTGCTGTATGTAAAAAGTTAACCCAGAAATCTGATTCACATAGGATCACAAGGTCGGGAGAGACTTTTTTGACGATTCTTTTAATGATCCAGCCAAAGTCAAAGGGGAGATAAACGTGATAATCTGCCTTTATTGTTTGGCAAGCTTCGCTGTGGCCGGTCTCCGTTGTATTGGAAAAAAGGATGACAGGAGGATTTGGTTCTGCCTTTATCCTTTTAACGAAAGAGCTGATCGCTTTTGTCTCTCCGACAGATACGGCATGGATCCAGATGAGACGGCGCCCGCTTTTCTCAATTTGGGGAAATTTACATCCCAGCCGCTGCAGGATATTGTTCCGGTATTTTTTTTTGAAAATGAGTTGGAACAGAAATGATGGTAAGCTTACAAGCGCCAGGAGGATTAGTATAATTTCGTAAAAAAGTGAGAATAACATATGTGCATGATAACACGAGTTGATCGAAAAGGCAAGGGGTTATGAACATTGTGCACGAAGAATTGTTTTCGTGCCCGTGACCGCATCCTATTACCAATAAGTAAGCAAAAACCTTTTAAGCGTTATCTATAATAATTCAACACAAAGGCACGAAGTCACAAAGAAACAAAGAAATTTTGACCTAGAGGCCCTTCTCTCTTAGTGTCTTGGTGTCTTCGTGCCTTTGTGTTGAATTAAATCTATACTTATGGGTAATAGGATGCGTGAGCGTGCCCGTGCCCGGATTTATTGATCATTCCCGAATTTTATATCCTTCTTCAAATTTGTGGAAGTAAGAATACGGAAATGATGAATTTACTCGGGCACCGGCACGGGCACGCTCACGGGCACGTAATCTTCGATTGCCTGTCTTGTTAGTTCTGCGAAGTTTTCACTGCCTTTACAAGTTCGGCCGTTAATGTACTTGAATTTTCTTCCTGTACCACAGTCTTTTCCTGTGCAGGAGGGATAGAATCTTTTGGTTTAAATAATCTTTGTAGCAGTTGGCTTACGTCTTCATCTTTTTTGAGTTTGGCTCCGTTTTCTTGTTTAAGCCTTTCTCGTTGTGAGACCTGCAGTTTAAAAGCTTTGTCGATCATTTTTTGAGTGATCATGACTTTTTCTGAAGAATTGTCTTTTAGCCGTTTGATTGTTTTATCACGTGCTTTAATACGCACTTGCTCTGCAAATAATTTGATGTCGGAAACACTCCACCCTTCCATTTTTTTTGCCAGCTCTTCAAAAGAGAGGCCCTCTTCTTTAGGCACCTGATCAAAAAATTGATTCAGGAGAGATAGGCGTAGGGCAGCATCGGGGTTTGGAATATGAATTTTGGCATCGAACCTTCCCGGGCGTACTATGGCTTCGTCCAATTGTTCCAGATGGTTTGTAGCTCCAATGACTAAAATGTTCTTCTTGGATGCCTCATTAAGTTCTCTCAAAAATGTGCCGCGATCTGTGGCATAAGATTGTCCGAGTGCTGTATCGCTACTGACCGATGAGGAAGGAATAATTGTGTCGATCTCATCGATGAAAAGGACTGATAAGGACTTATTGGTAGCGGCGTCTTGAGCTGCCAGTTCAAAAGTTCTGGTAATGTTAGCAGAAGTTTCGCCATGAAATTTTGAAATATCATTGGAACTAATTTTGTGAACAGCAACTTTTTTCTTTGTGGCAATTTCCAGCTGTTCGGCAAATCTTTCGACAAAATGGGTTTTTCCATTTCCCGGGGGGCCGTAAAAGATAATCCCATTGGCCGGGTTAAGGCGGTAGGCTTTGGCCAATTCGGGTTCCATTACTGTGTTCATAATCCCTTGCATTTGCTTTTTCACATCATCCATCCCTACAATAGCATCAAAGCCCTTAGGGGTGGTTTCGTTATTTTCAGGGAGTTTATCTTTTGCATTTGCCTTTTTTGCCGGAGGTTTCCATTTGGGGTCAAATTCACAAAATTGGTGGAATTCAACATTGAATTTAGGATTAGCTAATCCCATGAGAGGGGCGAATACGATCCCAAAGGCACAAGTCAAAGTTTTAGCCGCAAGTATTATCACCCGGTTAGGCGTTGGCAAATTCCTGCACATTTTGCCTATTGTTGTAAATGCAAGCGACTTCGTTTCGATGAACATAAGGAAGAAAAATCCGGTAATGTTCAGGGCTGCTCCCGGTATCCGCAGTGCACATGCCATTCCATTGGAAATGACCCCTTTTAGTTCAAACAAGGGCAAGGCAAGAGCCATGACCCTGGCTTCCCGTTTTTTGCCAGCTTCCCATTTTTTATCAATGGCATCAATATATTCAGGTAAAGAATAGAGGATGAGCGGTTTAATAAAGTCTTGGGGCTGTTTGTTTACATTATTATTTGCTTGAACTGGCATCTATTATTTCTCCTAATTTAACAAATTTACAACCATTATATCATAACTAATAATTTAAATTCAATTTATTAATAAATAAAAAGTGATTATTTAATAATAAAATTAAAATAGTTATAATGAAGATTGAGAATTAAGAAATGGTGGAGGTGTTTTATGGATAATTTACCCAGATCTTCTATCGGCGGTCTTCCTGGTGGCGTACCCCCTGTTGTTGTGGAGCCTTCAAGTCCCGATGCAAAGTCGAGCCCCGCATTGTTGAGTGCGGCACCTTCATCGGTTAAAAAAACAATGAGTAAACCTAAAGGAGCACTTCCCAGTCTTAAGCGCAGCTGTCCCAATCCAAATTCGGAAACAGATACTGTCCAAAGAACTTCTTTTTGGGCAAAGGTATTCCGTAATTTTAGAGGGGAGACAAAATTTCAAAAAATAAAACCCGATGAGGATTTGCCCCTTGACCCAGGATCTCGAGAGTTAACACCGATCGACTTGAAAGATCCTGTTGCATTGGAGAAAATCTTAAAGGAGTGTACGAGTAAGTTAACATTCAAGGACCGTTTTGATGCGGTAGTTGCTCCAGCATTCAAAGTGTATGTTGCAAAGTGCAAAGAAAAAACGGGCAATATTCATTTGGAATCCTTCAGGCTGCTGAGATCAATAGTAAAATATGAAAAGATGATAAAAGATGAAAAAAAGACCGGAATAGTACTATTAAGGGAGACTGGTTTAGCGCAATTAAAGGAAAGTATTATTCAAAATTTTTTGAATAATTTTCCTTCGGGAAAAGCCGATCACGCAAGAGCTGCCCTGGAAGGGGTAGTTAATGCCTATCTGTCGGGAGATAATATTCGAATTCGTGGAGCTCTTGATCATCTGGTAAGGACTATAAACGAGCATAAAAGCGCACATAACGAGGAAGTAAAGGCGTGGTTGAGAGTGGCTGATACGCAAGGGGGGATAATCGATCGAAGGTTGGATGTGCTGTACTTAGATTCCGTAAAAAATAAGTTAAAAGAAATGAAGATTTCCTTTCATGATAAAATTTCTTTAAACGATGCCTTGTCGCTATATATCAAGCGGGCTTTCTTTAAAAAAGAAAATATAGAAATAATTAATAAAGAAACTTTTGATTCTCCAGACATCGAGGGATTTCAGACTTTATATGATACCTATAAAGCCGCTCACAATGAAGATCAGTTTGTCTATTTTTGTTTCTCTCATATTTTCCAAAAATTGGATAATGGTTTGATACCTATTCAATTGATTACGCAAACATTTAATATACTGCTTAAGGAATTGGAAGAACAGAAAACAAAATTACAAGGAGGGGTAGCGGCTGGTCGGGATCCTCAAGCGTTGACGAAAATTGAACACATGATTCACCAAATTAACGCCTGTAAAAATCTCGAACTAGTTGATTTGAGTTCATATAAAAAAATGTTCCCTCAGTTAATATTTAAAGAGTTGTTTATCGAATTATGTAAGGAGGGGGGGTGTTTTCAGATTAATTTTGGCACAGAAGAACTGAATGCGTTTGCAGAGGGGATGCAGAAAGCGGATGCTTCCAAGATTATTGCAGAATTTGATCGAAAAATGCTGGGAGAGGCAGTCGCTAATAGCGCTAACTATAAAACCATTCCCCTGGCTCAAAGATTACAATTTTTAGAGAA
>JABDCW010000032.1 GCA_013287905.1 Chlamydiota bacterium
GTTCGTTTAAACTGAAGCTTGAGTTCATTTTGAAAAAGGTCCTTTACCTCCAATTCTAAAGAGGTACAAATATCCTCCACAGAACAACCGCCAAAGCAATTAAGTAGAATTCTACCATCGTTTCCGCAAGAAATTGATAAACTGGGGTTATGATCGTCGTGAGCAGGACATTTTGATGAATAATTAGAACCTCTTTTTATAGGTTGGAAATCCGTTTTGTTGGCGATCAATTCTAAAAATTTATCTATATACATTTTTACTACTTCCTTCGTGGATAATTTTATAAATATTGATTAGCTTGCTCAAAAATTACGTTTTCAAATTTTTGACTACATTCTTTTGTGATGGGATGAAAAATCGTGAGTTCCTTGTCTCCAATCTTCCTGTTGGGATAGGTCAACCGAAATCCATTGTCATTTAATTTTTTAAATATCCCTATAGAGCCCAGAAAAAGCCCCTCTTCAAAAAATAAATGAGCAAATCCAATCAGACCGTTATGGGGTTTTACAGGCAGAATTTCTACCCTCTCTATCTTCATTTGCCTCTCCTTTTTGTTCTTTTGTTCGTCGGTCAATTTTGTATAACAACGAAAAGAACTCACCTATCGGGTTGCGGCAAGCATCTAGCTTTTTTGCAAGCTGCTTTTTATCGGAATGATGAGTCGATTTTCGTTTCATGCCTTCATCATGGATTTCCTCGTCCAAAAAGGCCCGATCCCAGAAATAAAAAGTAAATTTCCGGAAAAAAGCCGAAATTTCCCGACCCCCCTTACAATGAAGTGCTTTTTAGTGGAAAAAAGAAGGCTAAACTGTTATCCTTTTTGAAGGTTTTGTAAGGTTGTAGCAACATGAATTTGTCATTAATAGAAAAGCCATATTCCGCTCGTTTAGAAAATAGACTTAGTGTCCTTGAGTCATTTTACGAGCAGCTTTTAACGGCAAAAAACGATAAGATATTTTTTAGAATCATTTCAGATAACGTTCTTCCATTAATTCAAAAATCTCCTCAAATTAAGCTCCTTTATGAACAATGGACGAATGAATGTACTGCTTTTGAACAAAGGTTGCAGAATGCAAAAGCAACAGCATTTAGAGTTTTGAAAAAAATATTTAACGACATACACGCACAGCTCAAGAAGGCAGACTACTCTAACAATCCCGAAATTGTAGCCCGAATTAATATCATTGAAAGCTTTATTTCAATGGAGCTTCCCTTTAGGAATTTTCGTTATTTTCAGAATGTCGCGAATCAACTCAAGATATTTTTCCATCAAATTTTGAAATTAGATGAGCAATTTGACTTCAAGTCTTCCGCAAAAGTTGAAAAAATAAAAAAAAATCCGTTTCAAAAGCCAATTGGTTATGCAAAAGACTTTATTATCCTTAGGTATGCGTTCGATTCAGCTATTCAAGAATTGACTGATTTGGAGCAAATGATCAGTTGGAAAGATCCTGTGAAGCCATGGGTGGCATTTAGTAAGTTGCTAAAAGCTGAACGTGCATGGAATAGCCAAAGGAAAGATTTTGAGACTAACGGCCTAGTTGAAGAATATGTCGAATGGAAAGATATGGAAAGCCTCAAGATTGGCCCAACATCAGAAAAGGTTCTATTTTTCGTTCGAGAAAGATATCTGGGTTATATTCAAATCCTGTTTAATGAAATAATGATCCATCACGAATGCTCTTCATCGCCTTTAAGCACTGTTGCACAAAAGGAAGAGAAAACTCCCCCTATCCAAGCAGTTTCACTCAATTACGAGCATGATGAACTGACCATTAGACTTGTGGGACCCAAAAACGATTACATCGAAAAAATTAATATTCACAAATTCAGTGAAATATCTTCGCCCAAGGATATGTTTAAAAACCTATGCAATAAAAGCGTTAGTGAGGTTTATGATTGTGAATCTGGCGGAGGAACTGTTGCTAAGCATCTCGATGATGTTAAGTTTCCCTGCATTTTTCGAGATTTATTTATTCACAGAATTTCTATCCACAAAGTAGCCTTAAAGGTTAACCCCATCGTAGTGAGCGAGATATCCAAAAACGAAGCTAATCTACTTTTTAAAGAAATCGATCGATTACGAAATAAAAATCAAAAAGTATCCAAGAAAAAAAACAAACCAAAAAGGACCTCAAAATGAGCAGCATGGCACAAACGACAATCGCTAATTTCATTTGGGGAATCGCTGATGATGTTCTGAGGGATATTTATGTTAGAGGTAAATATCGCGATGTCATTCTACCTATGACTGTCATCAGACGTTTAGATGCCCTCTTAGAGCCAACAAAAGAAGCTGTTCTCAAAATGAAAGAGCAGCTAGACATTGCCGGCATTGCCAATCAAAGTGCGCCTTTATGCCAAACATCGGGTCAAGCATTCTTTAATACTTCACTTTTTACTCTCCGCGATTTAAAGGCCCGAACAAAATCGCAACAGCTTAAAGCAGACTTTGAAGCATATTTAGATGGCTTTTCCTCCAATGTACAGGAAATTCTGGATAAATTTAAGTTTCGTAATCAGATTCCTCACATGGTGGAAAATGATATTTTGGGAAACATTATTGAAAAGTTTCTAGACGCGACCATAAATTTGAGCTCAAAATCAGTATTAGACATTCATGGGAATGAAAAGCTTCCTGCTCTGGACAATCATGCAATGGGAACTGTTTTTGAAGAGCTCATTCGTCGCTTTAACGAAGAGAATAACGAAGAGGCCGGAGAACACTTCACCCCGCGCGATGTAGTTAAGCTCATGGCCGACCTCATTTTTCTTCCGATTGCCGATCAAATGCAATCCGGGACCTACCTTGTTTATGACGGCGCCTGCGGAACTGGCGGGATGTTGACTGTTGCAGAAGAACGGCTTCAAGAACTAGCAAAGAAGCATGGCAAAGAAGTGTCAACCCACCTGTACGGCCAAGAGTGTCAACCTGAAACCTATGCAATCTGTAAAGCTGATCTTCTCCTAAAAGGCGAAGGAGAAGAGGCTATGAATATTAAATTCGGTTCAACACTATCAGCAGATGCTCTCCCTTCCCAAGAATTTGACTTTATGCTTTCAAATCCACCTTACGGAAAGAGTTGGAAAACCGACCTTGAACGGATGGGAGGAAAAGACAAACTAAAAGATGCCCGTTTCATCATTAAACATGGCGATGATCCTGAATTTTCCATGCTCACTCGTTCAAGCGATGGACAATTAATGTTCTTAGTTAACAAGCTCATGAAGATGAAGAACCATACGCCACTCGGCAGTCGGATCGCTCAAGTACATAATGGATCTTCTCTTTTTACAGGTGATGCAGGCCAAGGAGAGAGTAATATTCGCCGATGGATTATCGAAAACGATTGGCTAGAAGCTATTATTTCCCTTCCGGAAAACATGTTTTATAACACCGGCATCGCTACCTATATTTGGGTGCTGACAAACCGAAAGCCTACTTACAAAAAAGGCAAAGTACAGCTCATCGACGCTAGCAATTGGTCTATTCCGCTTCGAAAAAATCTTGGTAAAAAGAACTGTGAATTTTCGGATGAACACATGAAATTGATCTGCGATCTTTTGATTAATTTCCGCGAAACTGAGCAATCCAAGATCTTCCCAAATGAAGCCTTTGGATATTCAAAAATTACAGTTGAACGTCCGCTTCGGCTAAAGGTTGATCTCACGCCCGAAAAACTTTCTAAATTTTGCAGGGCTTGCGGTGAAAGCAACGAACTTGCAGGGGTTGTATCTAAGTTGGCTAAGAAACAACATTCTTATAGCAGCTACAATACTTTCATTGGACTAGTTGAAGAACAGTATTCTCCTAATAAAAAGCAAAAAGACTTAATCCGAAACGAACTGACTATAGTAGACGAAAATGCCGAACCCGTAATCAAAAAAGTGCATAAAGTAAATAAAATGGCTGCAAATCCATTAGAGGGGCTATTCGAAGAGATCATTGACGGAAAGAAATGTGTTGTAGAATATGAGTCTAATTCTAACTTGCGCGATACAGAGCAAGTACCTCTGATTGAAAATGGCGGCGTAGAAGCATTCTTTAAACGGGAAGTCCTGCCTTTTGCCTCAGACGTATGGATAGATACAACTAAAACTCAAATCGGTTATGAAATTTCATTTATTAAACATTTTTACAAGCCATCATCGCTAAGGACTTTAGAAGAAATTTTAGTGGATATACAGAAATTGGAAAACGAAAGTAAAGATCTGCTAAAAGAGATTATTTCAGAGGCTGAATTATGTCGTTAAAGAAATATCCTTCATACAAAAAATCACGCCTTTCCACTGTGGGTATGATTCCAGATCAATGGATAGAAAAAAGAGCGAAGTATTTATTTTCTGAAGTCGATGAACGATCAGACACAGGCACAGAAGAAATGCTCTCTGTTTCCCATCTCAGAGGTGTTGTACGCCGCAAACTTTTAAATGTAACAATGTTTCAAGCTGAATCTAATAAAGGACTAAAACTTTGTCAAACAGGTGATGTAGTTATAAATACTATGTGGGCTTGGATGGCAGCCTTGGGAACATCAAAAGAATTAGGTTTAGTTAGTCCTTCCTACGGTGTCTATCGTCTTCACCAAAAGAGTGCTTATCATCCAGACTATCTTGATTATTTACTTAGGATAGAAGCTTATCGTGCAGAGTATATTTGTAGGTCTACTGGAATACGTTCATCTAGGCTGAGGCTCTATCCTGATAAATTTTTAGATATCCCCATAATCTGTCCACCTTACAAAGACCAAGAAGCAATTGTTCGATATCTCAAATTTAAGACCACCCAAATAAATAAACTCATACAGAAAAAAAAGTGTTTAATCGAGCTGCTTAAAGAGCAAAAACAGGTCATTATTAATCAAGCTATCACTCGCGGGCTGGACTTCAATGTCCGACTCAAATTCAGTGGCGTAAAATGGATTGGGGATATCCCAGAACATTGGAAAATGATACCGTTGAAACGCCTGGCATCCTTCAAAGGAGGCACTGGCTTTCCGCATGATGCCCAAGGGAAGAGCGGGCTGGAACTACCGTTTTACAAAGTCTCAGATATGACCCTCAGCGGTAATGAAACTTACATGATAAATACTAATAACTCTATTACGCGTAAAACTGCATCGTCGCTCGGGGCCACTATCTTTCCACAAAACGCGATTATTTTTCCGAAAGTTGGTGGAGCAATGCTTACCAACAAACGTCGAATTCTTACCAAGCCGTCATGTATTGATAACAACATGATGGGGTGTATGCTCAAGTCAGATGCAAATTTTAATTTCTTTTTTCTCCGTATTCAAACGCTCGATTTAGGGCTTATACGTAAACCCGGCCCTGTGCCAGCGATTGGTGAAGCAGAAGTCCGAGCGATTCAAATTCCTTATCCACCTGAAAAAGAACAACTTGAGATTATTGAATATGTGAAGACAAAGACAGCAAAGATCAACCAGACAATCAACCAAGCTGAGAGCGAGATCGAACTGATGCGCGAGTACCGCAACCGCCTTACCTCCGATGTAGTGACCGGCCAAATTGACGTTCGCAACATCGAAATTAGCGATATAATTGAGGAGGAACTCATTCAAGAGGTCCTTGAGGAGGAACAAGAAGAGGAGTCTTTAGAGTTCATAGGAGCTGGCGATGACGACTGATACGAGCGAGAAAGGACTTGAAGATCTAATCCTCAACTACTTGATACAGCAAGGGGGTTACGAGGCCGGCAGTAATGAAGATTTCGATCGCGAACACGCTCTCGACTTAATTAAGCTTTCAAATTTCATTCGTACGACACAACCGAAGGTATATGAAGACTTGGGTCTTCTTGAAGAAGGTCCGCGAAAAACGCAATTTTTGAATCGTTTGCAGGGAGAAATTGCCAAGCGTGGGGTCGTTGATGTTTTAAGAAATGGAATCAAACATCAATCTCAGTCTATCGACCTTTATTATGTTACGCCTACTCAAGGCAACGTGAAAGCAAGCGAGCTATATAGCGCAAACATTTTTAGTGTAATTCGTCAGCTTCGTTACAGCCGCGCTGAGACAATGCTCGCCCTTGACCTAGCCATCTTCATCAATGGGTTACCGGTGATGACCTTTGAGCTTAAAAACAAGCTCACCAAGCAGACCGTCAATGATGCCGTGCAGCAATACTGTAAAGATCGCGACCCGCGTGAACTTCTCTTCCAATTTGGTCGATGCGCTGTCCACTTTGCGGTTGATGACACGCAAGTCCAGATGTGTACCCATCTTAAAGGCAAAGCTTCGTGGTTCCTCCCATTCAATAAGGGCTATAGCGCGGGAGCTGGCAATCCTCCGAATCCAAATGGCATCGCAACAGACTACCTTTGGAAAGAAATTTTAGTCAAAACATCGCTCTCTAATATTCTTGAAAATTATGCGCAGATTATCGAAGAAAAAGACGATAAAGGACGCAAGAAACAAAAGCAACTCTTCCCTCGATACCACCAGCTTGATGTGGTAAGAAGGTTGCTAAGCGATGCTCCTCAATCTGGAGTTGGAAAGCGTTATCTTATCCAACATTCTGCCGGAAGCGGAAAGAGTAACTCCATTGCATGGCTGGCGCATCAACTAATCGAATTAACTCAGGGAGGACAAGCCCTATTTGATAGCGTGGTCGTAGTTACCGATAGAAGAGTGCTCGATAAGCAAATTCGCGACACGATCAAGCATTTCGCACAGGTATCTGCAACAGTCGGACATGCGGAACGATCTGGCGACCTTCGACAATTCCTGAAGGGCGGCAAGAAGATCATTATTACGACAGTCCAAAAGTTCCCCTTCATCTTAAAAGAAATCGGTGATGATCACCGAAAATCACATTTTGCAATCATTATCGATGAAGCGCACTCGAGCCAGGGCGGAAGAACGGCTGCTAAAATGAATATGGCTCTATCTAAAACTGATTCTGAGTCCGATGAAGAAGAGAGTGTAGAAGATCAAATCAACAAAATCATGGAGAGCAAGAAGATGCTTTCCAACGCGTGTTATTTTGCCTTTACCGCTACCCCAAAGAATAAAACTCTTGAGATCTTTGGAGAGCCATTTAAAGAGGGTGATGTAACCAAGTTTCGTCCCTTCCATTCCTATACAATGAAACAAGCAATCGAAGAAGGGTTTATTCTCGATGTGCTTAAGAATTACACACCTGTTGAAAGTTACTACCTTCTCGCCAAGAAACTAGAAGGAGACCCTCTCTACGACTCCAAAAGAGCTCAAAAAAAGCTCCGTAAATTTGTAGAATCACACAGCCACGCCATTCGCGAAAAAGCCGAGATCATGATCGATCACTTCCATGAACAGGTTATTGGCCAACGAAAAATGAATGGGCAAGCGCGAGCGATGGTAGCCACTGGGACAATCGAAAGAGCTATTCAGTATTACTTTGCCTTCAAGGACTATTTAAAAGAAATCAAGAGTCCCTATCAACCTATCGTTGCCTTTTCAGGTGAGCATGAATATCCTAAAGGTGGAAAAAAGGTATCTGAGGCGACACTCAATCAGTTTCCCAGCAAAGATATCACCGATAAAATCCAAGAAGATCTCTATCGATTCCTTATCGTTGCAGACAAGTTCCAAACTGGCTATGACGAGCCCCTTCTTCATACAATGTATGTGGATAAAAAATTGTCCGGGATTAAAGCCGTTCAAACACTCTCTCGTCTCAACCGGGCCCATCCATCTAAATACGACACTTTCGTACTCGACTTCAGTAACGATTCAGACACCATTAAAGAATCCTTTGCTGACTTCTACAGAACAACTTTACTTAGCGAAGAGACCGACCCTAATAAACTGCACGATCTTCAAGGGGACTTAGACAGAGCACAAGTATACTCAATCGAGCAAATCGAGGATTTGGTGGCTAAATATATTTCAGGAGCTAATCGCGACAAGCTTGACCCCATCCTCGATCATTGCGTTGCCATTTATCAATCAGAGCTTGATGAAGACAATCAAGTTGATTTCAAGAGCAAGGCTAAAGCATTCGTTCGTACTTATGGCTTCCTCTCTTCGATTTTGCCTTATTCCAATACCTCATGGGAAAAGCTTGCCATCTTTTTAAACTTTTTGCTACCCAAACTCCCTGCGCCAAAAGAAGAAGATCTCTCAAGAGGTATCTTGGATGCAATCGACATGGATAGCTATCGAGTCGAAGTTAAGTCCGCTCTGAAAATTACCTTACCCGATGAAAATGCCGAGATTGAGCCTGTGCCGACCCTCGCCGGAGGACGAAAAGCAGAAGCTGAATTAGATCACTTGAGCAATATCCTTAAAACGTTTAACGATCTATTTGGAAGCATCGAATGGAAAGATGGTGATAAGATTCACAAAATTATCGCAGAAGAGCTTCCTGCCAAAGTCAGTGCCGATCCTGCCTATCAGAATGCAATGAAGAACAACGATAAACAAAACGCTCGCATCGAACATGACAAAGCCCTACAGCGTGTCATGGTAGATCTTTTGTCAGACCACACCGAACTTTTCAAGCAATTCAGCGACAATCCCTCCTTCAAGAAATGGCTCTCCGACACTAACTTTGGAGCGACATATAATGAGAAGGGTTCACGAAATGAAAAGCGCGCTCCCTAAATCACGTACTGATTATTTACCGATTTTAACCCCCACTCATTTCTTTCAATACGAAACCCATCCGTTATGGATCTGGTACGACCTTTTTGGCGATCAGTCACAAAAAGAGGAAATGTCGGAATTTGCTCTTAAACTGATGAGGGTGTCATTCATGAGAAGACCTATATCAACGGGCTGGATTACACTGAAGTCAAGGCAGAAAAAATCGAAGAAGCTTGCTGTGAGACGCTCAATTTAATGAAGCGCGGGGTTCCTCTCATTTACCAAGGCTGCATTCAAATTGAACGAGACGGAGTGCTTTATCGCGGTCGACCCGACCTTCTAGTAAAGCTTGAGGGTGTATCTCATTTTGGTAATTGGCACTATGCCCCCATAGAAATCAAATCATCATCTGAGATCAAGCCCCTGCACAAACATCAGCTTAACTTTTATTCCCTTATTCTTGAAGAGCTTCAAGGCCTTCTTCCACAAGAGATGGGTATCATCAACCGACATCAAACAAGATTGCAGTATCTTGCATCAAATGAGGATTACGAAAAGACGAAGACGCTCAGCGAAGAGATCCTAACGGTAATGCGTGGCAACAAGCCTCCAAGTACCATCACGAGCAAGTCTAAAAATAGCCCGTGGTTTAAGGTCGCACTACAGGAAGCAGAAGACAATCGGGATGTTTCTCTGGTTTATAAGCTCGATAATCGAAGCCTTAAAAACTTGCGCGGTATGGGGATAAAAACGCTCGATGATCTCGTTTGCGCAAAAATAGACCGTCTTCCCAAAATTCCCTACGCCTCAACCGATAGACTTCAAAGAGCCCAACTTCAGGCCAAAGCACTTATCCAAGATACGATTATCCCGCTGGAAACCTCCCCGGAACTTCCGAGCTATCGACTTAAACTTTACTTTGACATTGAAGGAAATCCTCTCATAGATATCGATTATCTCTTTGGGATCTGGGTCAGTGGCGATCCGGATCGGCTATACACTCCTACAAATAATGTTCGATTTTACGAAGCTGAGGAAGGCTATTTTGTTTATTTCCTCGCCGAACACCCCAACGAGGAAGTGTCGATGTGGAAAGCATTTTTGGAGTGGATAGCCGTCCTCCCCGACGAATATTCCGTTTATCATTATGCGAACTATGAAATGGCACATATCAGGAAGCTAAGCGATCAATACGGCGGCTCAGAGGCTCTAGAAATATTCAAAAGCAACTTAATCGATCTTCAAAATGTTGTAGAGCAGTCCGCAATATTTCCTCTCTACTTCTATTCCATCAAAGATCTCGCCAAGTCTCGCTTCATCAATTTCAAGTGGCGTCATCAAAAAGCTAGTGGCGGCCAAAGCGTTTTTTGGTATGATCAATGGTTGGCAACCGGCGATAAATCAATTATGGATGACATCATCAACTACAACGAGGATGATGTCCGCGCAACGGAAGCTCTACTTCAATGGCTAAAAGCAACAGGAAATAAAATTGTCTGATATTATAAAAAAAGAATGGACGCCTATAACATTGAGAGCTTTAAAAGAAACTCATCCAAAAATATTGAATGAGTTTGAAGCGCTTGCAAAGCCTTATTGCACAAGACTTTTTGATCTTGTGGAAGAGTACAAGGGTATTCCTGATTTCATTGGAAGTGGGACTTTTGTACGAATTGAAGGTCGCCCAGGAATTCTTACCAATCATCATGTTGCAATGGTATTTGGAGTAAAAAATCGATGCTGGGTGTATGTTCCGGGGTACAAATCGGAAAAGCTTGAGGGGCTTAGATTAAAATCTATTATTTCACTGCCACATTATCCTGCTGACTGGGAAATCAGAGGCATTGACATTTCATTTATTGAATTAGATTCAGAAGCTGCTGTACAAGATTTAGGGTATCAAATCTGGGATCTTGACAAATCTGCGAAAAATCACTTTTCAAATAAAATAAATTTAAAGAGAAAAGGTGCTGTTAATAATTGGCTCTGGGGATTTGAAGCAACTCCAAGCGAAAAGGTTTCAAAGCAAGGAAATACCCTTTGCTTTGAGCAGGCTGGATTTCATTTTTTGGGACCTGATAAACCTGATTTTTTTGAAGTAATAGCAAGAAATTCAAAAGGTGATTTTCAAAAACGGGCAGATGAATTCTATTGTGAAATTAATCGAGAAGGAATAGACGGACCTATTTTACCTAATTCATGGGGTGGCACAAGCGGTAGTGCAGTGTGGAAAGGAATTGGAGAAATCCCTTCTGAAACTATCTCTAATTTTGATTTGGCAGGAATTCAAGCTGAGGAAATAAGATGGGTGGGTCCTGCTGTCGCAGTAGTATTTAGAGGCACTGTTTCGTTATACGACACTTTTTATAAATTCTGCTCACACTATCTTTTGCATCAAGAAGAAATAGCTGCGCTCAAACATGCTGGCTTCGTTAATAAAGAATTTGGTGTAAAGCCGCTCCCAAGATCAGACGTTGATTAACAATCTTCGCCTTGAAGACATGGAAAATTGATTGGCCACAAGATTTTTTTATATGCTGTGTTTTTTCTCAATTTTCTGATGAAATCCTTTAGCTTTAATTCTATAAACTAACTACCAAACATTCTAAAAAATGTTTTTGATAGTATACGGATTTAAACTCTAATTTCAAAGGGACTTTGAGCTAAAAATTCCTTGATATCTCCTATGACTGGAGGTGGTCCTTTCAGCAGGGTAGTGTAGCTGACTACACCATCCGAGTTGGGCACTAAAGAGTTATTTCTCTGTCCTGTAGGTCCGATAATGAAGCTCAGAACATCAAGTGCGGCACGGGTTGGCGGAACCACTTGATAGATGTAGCCATCTGACCATTTGTGCTGATGAAACTGACCTATTAAATTTCTAGCTCCTTTTAAAAACACGTTGAAAGTGAGAAGAGGAGGATTTTTTGTCTGGGTATGTTCGATTGGGACTTCTACGAGATCTCGATCACAATTATACCAGTACGATTGGATGGATTGAATTCGGTTTGCAGCCCCCTTCAGTAAACTATCAAAGGGTAATGGTATTCTTTTTCTAAAAAATGCTATAGAAGACATCAAATGAATAAAAAAGTAGTGAAGGGCGTGATCAGGCTCTTCAAAGATACAAAGATGGATATACCAAGCGGGAATTTTGAAATCATCCGTAGCCTCAGGCATCATAATTAACCCTCTGGCTCGACTTTCTCCGGGAACTACTGGAATATATCCAATAACTCCTTTATCTAAAACCACCACTAGGTCGATTCTTTGACTTTTAGGAATAGTCTGGTTTATTTCTTTAAGATTTTTGGCTAGGGTCTTGAGTGATGTAGTCGACGTATAGGCAAAAACCACTCCCAAACAAGTTATTGAAATAAAATTCGAAAAATTTACTTGTTGATTATGATTTGATATCGGGCTTCTCTTTAGTCTCTTTATGCTGGCAATTTTTTCGGCTGCATCTTTAAGCTCCTCCTTGTTTAGATTAGATTTTATTTCTATTGCAGCTGCTATACTGTCAGAAGGAAGTATTTGTGCTACAAACCCTTCTCCCGCCCTATAAACAGGGTTGTTTTCCGCATCATAAATTAAAGTATCGAATTGTTGGGAAATATTATCTTCAGAATCAATGGCAATTCCATTTGCGGCGGCAAATCTTCTGGGCAGATGATTATTGAGAAACTTATTTAGTACATTTTCTGTCTCTGTCCCAGCTGTGGCATAATGTGGCATTGTTTCACGAATTTTCGCAAAATCTGCATTAAGCCCCTTACTGGCAGCTTTGAAAAGATTTTCAGCTGTAAATGGTGGAACGGTGTTTTTCTTTGTCGGTTTTGATTTTCTTGCCATTCTAATGTTATCCTAATTCTGTGAGGCTTAATTTCATTACGTCAATCTCAAATTTAACCCCATAGCCACACATAGAGAAACAAGCGTATGCCATTTAGGATTTCCATTACCTGAAAGTGTTTTATAAAGACTTTCACGGCCAACATGAGCTTTTTTTGCCAAAGCACCTACACCACCTTGTGCTTCAGCAACATTTCGAAGGGCGATCAAGAAAAGGCGTTGTGATTCTTCATCCCCTTTTAGGCTTTCTTCTAAAGCAGCGTTTAGATACGCGACAGCTTCATCATGATCTGCTAAATGCTCAAGTAGGAAATCTTGATATTTTTTACTTCTTGCCATGGCTTCTTTTACCTCTAAAAAACAGTTCTAATTAACAGCCTATTCTTGAACGCTTGTTTTTAAAGGGATGCCTTCAATCCCGTTACCAGCCAATTTTTAACTCGTTCGTGTTCTGTTTTTGCAAAAAATGAACCCCATTCATTTAAACGAAAAGAAGCCACCATTGAAATAGCATCCATGATTTTCATAATTTCATCTGCTATTTTTAAAAATTCTTGGAAAGAAAGATAAACCTCAAAACGAATAGGATCATATTTATGAGCTAAAACTTTATTTCTTAATGCAAAAAGCTGCTTTGCATTCTTGGTAATCTTTTTTGAAACACCTTTAAATTTGTTTTTATTCGCCGCTTCATTGCCTTCATCTGGTCTTGTAAAAAGAAAATTGAATGATAGTTTGTATTCGTTGAAACTTTCAGCTGTTAAATTTTCTTCAGCCCACTGACTCATTTTAAATATCGAGTCAAACTTAGCGCTCTCTAATGGGAATTTCCCAGAGAAAACTTCAATAATTTCTGAAAGCTCTATAAGATTATAGCCAATTGCATCATCTAAGAGTTGGTTTTCAAGAGTAACTAACGCAGAAAACTTTGTATCTTTATATTCATTATGTTCATGTAAAGCATCTGCAATCAATTTAATTTTGTAAATTGAACTAGCTATCCTAAAGACAAATTCATTAAAAAAAAGCTCTCTGAAATCAATCCTCTCTTTTGCAAGGGGGTCGGTATTAATTCCTAACTCAAGTTCTATGTATGCTTCACCTTCCAACAAAGAATATTCCCCTGCACATGGCAAAGTTACATTTTTAATCATTATTTTCACCTCTTGAGTGCCTTTTAGTGTTTGATGGCATTTTCAGCATTGTATCTTTTGGGATACGTTATGTTCAAGTGAATTTTAAGCTATTAATTTTGAGAGTGTTGAAAATTCTTGAGAGAGGGCTAGCCAATCAAAAGTTCGAAGTGTACCCAGTAACTGGAGATTCTAAGGTTAAGGCAGTTGCGGCGAGAGTTGTAACTGCCATTTTCATGTCATGGTGCACTAATGGTGCACTAGCCCGCAAAAAATGGCAACAACTCTCGTTGCCACAATAAGTCTCAATTTTAAGGACAAATCGGACAAAGGGACAAAACCCCATATAATGCTTTCTTAACTTTACGTATATCTTCATAGGTCACATAATCTAAGTCGTAAGTCTGGTAGCGGTTCTCAGAGTAAATTGTAACGCAAGCCTTAACCGACAAGAATTGTCTCGATACCTCGCTTTCTGAGACCCTCTGATACATAACCTGCCAATTCTTTTAAGGTGATGTTTTCCCATTCTATCATAGGGGCTTTCCGTGGCGTCTTGGCCGTTTCCTGGCCATCTGTTCATAGTACTTATCGCGGATGTCTTGAGGATATCCATCATAAGCCCTTTCCAAGAACAACTTCAATTCCTTTAGAAATGGATAACGCGGATTGAATTGGTATAGTAAAGTCTTACCTTTCCGATGACTGACGATGACCCCGCCTTTTTCCAATCGTGCCAATCCTCTTTGAAAGCTGAAGAGCGGCATTTGAAACACTTCTTTGAGCTGCGATGGATAGCAGTCCTCATTGATCACAAGATAGAACAATATCTTTTCAATGACGGCATTGCCAAATAGAGACTCTAGCATATCAACCACCTTTTTTGGTCGTAATACCACGAATATTGGTGATTGTCAATAATAGTTTCGTATTTTGTCCCTATTGTCCCATTTGTCCTTTAATCGACATTTTCAGAATTTTATTATTCAGGCATCAAGTCTTTAGAATAAGACAATAATAAAATGAAGCATTGATATACATGGTCGGTGACAAATAGTAGAAGAAGATTCTTACCTTTTTAACCAAAGAGTCTGTTCAGTAAAACCTTCCGTTAAAGCCTGCTGGAACCACTTTCTTGTAAAATGTCGAGGGAGTTGGCGGACGCCTTTTCTTTTTGCTCTCGTCAAATCCAGTACTTCTTCTACAGAAAGTCCTCGATGCCCCAGGCCAAGAATCCCAAGAGCCTTAATAGCCATTCTGTCTGCTGTTACAAACACTACAACAGTGTCAGGGAGAATGGTTTTCGATTTCTTTGTCATTGGTCAAATACAGGCCCCTTTCTTCCAAATATTGATTCACATCCCGGAGTTTAATGTTCAGCATTTGTGCAAGTCGTCCTTTAGACAACTTTCCAGCCTCATGAGCCAGATAAGCTAATCGCAAAAACCTATTGTCAAATTGATCTTCTGCCATAGCTTGTTTGAAAGTAATTTGGTCGAGGTGTTTAAAGTCTTCATCCGCCAAGGTATGCTCAACCGAATCACGTGAAATGATTCGTAAATAACACAGACGCCATAGCATAGCAGCCGTAGAAACTTTGTATTTTCTCGCCAATGCCACCACAAATGAATAGGATAGTTTACGGCCACCAATGTCAATATCTACCATTTGTTGAGGCATAAGCAGTGCCGCTGCAAATGCGTCTGCCAACTTTTCATTTTTTTTAAATAACGATTCGTGAGCACTTATCTGTTCGACTAATTTAACATTCCAGGTGATAAGGTGAAATAGTTCGTGAGCCAAATTAAACATCTGCCTCCAGGGAACTTCTTTTGCATTGAGTACAATGGCAGCACCCCAGTCAGCCCGGCAGCAGGCTGCGGAACCGTTATCCAAAGGCATTTGCATTATGAGGACTCCATAATCCTCTTCTAATCGCTTAGCAAGCAAATAAGCAGGATAATCACCCAGATTAAATTCTCTATAAACTTGCTGCGCCAACATATTAGCCCAAGATGAATCGATAATGCCAGATTCAATATCACACTCCTGAGTAGGCAAAGACTTGAGGGGTAAAGATTCAATGACAAGACGCCTAAGTAAGCGATAATCTTCGCAGTGTTGAATTACAGCGGCCTCTTCACTTTTAGCTATATCGGGGTCGATCGCCTTATTACGCCATAGTATAGGCATTGTTAGTAATGGGGCCTCCTCAGAATATAATGCTTGCGGAGCAACTTTCAATATTGTTGCAAATTTTAGCAATTCCCACGTTTTAACTTCTTGGTTTCCGCTCTCTATGGCAACAATAGAAGAATGGCTTTTCCATCCCATCAAATCCGCAAGCTGTTGCTGAGACATGCCGCATCTTTCACGAGCCTCTTTGATTCTCTTAGCAACGATATCGCGTTTCATTATCAACCTCTTATATTGTCGGGATTTCCAACAACTATCTATCTTTATATTAGTCAATTTAGTTTATTTTTGTCATCTTTTTTGACAATCAAACGGTGAAATTTGGTGCACTGGCGGTGCAGTTGGCGGTAACAAACCACAAAAATTAGCAACAGCCTGCAACAAACGATTCATCTACAACCCAATGATTTTCTTATTGCTATGTATTGCAGGTTGTTGTAAATTGTTGGTTCACGACGGACTGTTAATCCATTGGTCCCTAAGTTCGAATCCCACATTAAGGAGATTCGTTGGTTGATGTGAAATTGCACATAGGGTCAAAAATGGTTCTCGCAATGTCACCAACAGCTTTTTCCCATTCAATTTCAAGTTCGAATAACCTGGCAAAGGGCGCTCATGCAAGCCAACATGGCGCCATTGGAAGTGCTTCATATATAGTGAAAAATGAAGAAGGAGAAGACCAGGAATATATTTTTGCTATTTTTCCAAGTTATGAAGTTGGACGGGCTGCTATGGTTGCTCTTCTTAAAGAAGAGCGATATTTAAAACTTACACTCGAAACTTTACCCAGGAAATATACAGGTGTAAAAGATGGCAAGCCAGACACCAAGGAGGCCGTCGCCTATCGTGATTTTTTGAAAAAAAGTACAAAAATTGATATGAACAGAACGATTCGTTCTCTTTCTGATGATGAATTTAATACTTTGATCAAAAAAATGGAAAATTATGAAGGCTGGCATCCTTGGCCTGAAGGCGAGGAATACACACCTATTCAAAAAATTGGTGGAGTTAAAATGAATAATCATCGCGTTACCAGCTACCTAATTCTAAATTCTCCAGAACAGCGATGGGTAACACGCGAAGAAGCTATTAATTTAGCCGAAAATCATCTCTTGCGAGCTGTTGTTGTACATAATAAAAAATGTACATATCTTCGTCCTTTTCCACACGAAACCCCATATAAAAACCTGGTATGTTAAAAACTTCATTTACGCGATTTTTCTTTTTTATATGCCTCTTTACTGAAATGTCAGGGCACAGCTGGGAAACAGTTTTCTATGAACCTGAAGAGGTGGAAGTCTCCGGCTTTCTATATGAGACTGTCTATCCTGGACCTCCAGAGTACATGAGCGTTGAAATGGGAGATCGTCCCGAAGAGGCTGTTATCCTAACTTTAAAAGAACCGATTAATGTGGAAATTAAGAGTCGGGGGGAAGATGACTTTAATGAGCCAGAAAAGGACGTTCGTGAACTACAAATCTCCTTTTCGGATTCCGGGCCTTTGCCAGCTCAGATGAAAAAAGAAATCGTATTAAAAGGAACTCTTTACCATGCACACACGGCTCATCACCGAAGAAAAGTCCTCATGATGGTAGATAGTTGGAGAGTCAAGTAACGATCTCATCGTTTATTTTCTGCCTAACTTAAGGTTATGCGTTAACCAGCCAAAATCGTCAATATTATAGCTGTCATACAGTTTACGATAATGGGCCCCATCAGGAACATCCTCTGAAATATTGCGGACAACCTTGTTTGCGGCTTTTTTCTTGGGTTTCTTGTTTTCTTTAGGTACGCAACGGCCTCATCGTGATCCGCTAAATGCTCGAGTTAAGAGTAAATACTGAAAAATCACCCTAATTTTTTTCACAATAAATGTCCATTAGTCCATATTCAAAATTTGATGAAATTCAGGAGGTTTCTGTGAATTACAAAAATCACATCAAATTCGTGTTGGTATTTCTTACTATCTTCTCTAAACCTTTATTATTTGCTTCTGAAAAAGCAGACTATATTGTTATTGGCGTTGGCACTGCCGGAGCCACGATTTCCAAGTTGCTTTCAGATGATCAAAATACTTCCGTAATTGCACTTCATACTGGAAAAAATCTGACTCAAAATCCTGAAATTAAATACTCACAAAATGCTATTTTCACTGTATTGTCGACGCTTACGGGAATCGACTTCTCGCAAACAGGATTTACTTCGCCCCAACCAAATGCAGACGATAGAGAACTGGTATGGGCTATTGCTACACCAGAAGGGGGCGCTTCATCAATCAATGCCGGAGCGTGGTCCCGTGGGACGGACCAGTTATATGCTCAATGGGAACCAATTGCAGGCCCAGAGTGGTCGACGACTCAAATCACCGCTATTTACAAAAGTCTGGAAAATTATAATGGCGCCACTACAAATCCGGCCGCAAGGGGTTTCAATGGCCCGGTAGATGTGCGACAAGTTCCTACGCCGACCCCTTTTGATCTTAAATTCACTAAAGCAGAAATAATCGCCACAGGCTTGCCCTTTGTTTTAGATTATAATGATCCCGCCACTCCCATAGGTATTTCGTCTCAAATGCAAAACACACAATCGGGGCCTGACGGAACCATCAGAGTGAGCAGCGCCACTGCTTTTTTGAATGGGAGCATCATGAAACCTGATGGCATGGGTGTAGGAAGCCGAAAGCTGCAAGTTAAGTTTCAAAGTACAGCCCTAAGGACTATGTGGGAAGGCAATAAAGCTATTGGGGTCGAATATTATCATAAAGGCAAAATTAAAAAAGTTTATGCAAAAAAAGGTGTTATCGTATGTGGCGGCCTTTATAGCAGCGCTTTCCTCATGCATTCGGGCGTGGGCCCTAAAGAAGTCCTTCTACCGCTTGGAATAAAAGTAAAATATGACAATCCGAATGTTGGTGCACTTGCTGATCAAACACTTTTGGGAACCATATTTCTTACAAATCCTAATGACACACCAATCACAGGAACCTCTTGTGGAAAGCTGCCAAGCAACATCGCATTTGACAATTTTGATTCTTCCTTTTTATTCAATGTTCCAAAAATTCCCGATTTAAAGATCCAGCGACAGTTGATAGAATTTATTTTATGTAATGGTTCTTTATTTCCCGGAAATAGTATTTTTTCCCAAATCGCTTGGCTGCCAGCTCCTGGAGGAGACCCTACAATAAGGAAAGTTCGAATTTCCACCAGCAATCCAATTCCGGGACTGGCATTTGCGATAGTTGATCTCGTGCAGCCAGAAAGTAGAGGGCGCATTACCCTTAATAGTTTTAATCCATTTGATCCACCAGTCATAAGTTCTGGCATGTTCAGCAATCCAAATGATTTAGCACTATACATCCAGGCTTTTCAAATTTACATAAAAAATATCAACAACGTACTACATTCTATGGATCAACGTTATGAACTTGTTTTCCCACCTCCAGCCATATTAGACGACATTGAACTATTAACTGCTTTCATAAAAGAAGTCGTGGCGCCTTGCCAATGTTGGCAGTGTCATTGCCGCATGGCGCCGTTAAATCAGGGGGGAGTCGTTAACAGTATTGGCCAGGTTTATGGAGTGGAAAATCTTTATGTGGCTGACAACTCAATAAATCCAGTGGCTATGGATGGAACCCCAATGGCAACAGCCTATTTAATTGCTGCCAATATTGCCAGGCTGTTGCTACAACAATAGTGAAGTCATTTTCGTTAAAACCCCTTCTTGACACAAAAAGGCTCAATAGTTCATAATTCGTTTTTTCAATTTATATTTAAGATACATATTCTTTTGAGCTGATTCTGGTCGAAGTGATACTGGCTTTCTTTTTCTGCACCAATGGGATTTTTTTCGCGGGCAAAATGCCTCTCGCCTAACTTAGCGTTGTTTGCACATCGGGCAAACCACAAAAAAACTTGCCAAAAGTGCTATCCCCGAAAGGCCAATCAAGGCATAAACAATATGCGAAGCTATTGATCCTGCACCTAAAATCTGATCAATAAGATTTATATTCGCAAAGCCAATTAATCCCCAATTAAGCGCACCGATAATCGCAATGGCCCCGACAACTTTACAAAACATACATGCTTGCTTTAACATATACACCTCCAATTATGATCTAACGCAAGGAATATTTGTAGTGTAGTAGGTTGTTAAACATAAAATCTTCACAACCTGCCAACCTCAACTACTATTATATACCTAAGGATATATTTATTTAAAATGTCTCTTATTGGAAGTTGTTTGTGTATACCGAACGTGATTCAAAAATTGGTTTTTGACGGCGTCGGCTTTGCATCAAAATTTTTGTCTTCACTCGTGCCTTGGCCATTGGCAATGGTCCCTCGCTCCAGACGAAAAATTTTGAGCAGCCTCCTTGTCAAAATTCCAACTTTTGAACCACCTTCGGTATATAGCATTATCCGCCGACAGCGATTGCAAAATTTAGGTTCTAATTGACAGGGATTGCGAAATAGATAAAATCGAAGCATGCAGAATTTCTTACAATTTATCCTCCTTTTTTTCTATTCTTGTACAAGTCTCTATGCAGCATCGTTTTTCTATCCTGGATCATTAGTTATTTTACCGGAAGATGGACGGCAAGTGTATTTTGAGGCCTTTGCAAAAGCTGTAAAAGAAATTCGGATCGAAATTTGTGTTTTGGAAGATCCTCTTATTTTAGAAAGCCTTCAACAATCCTTGGCTCGTGGTGTATGCGTAAGAGTCATTGTAGATAGAAATAAATACGACACAACACCTGCAGAACAAATAAATCTTAACAACTATCTGACCTCACATGGCGGACAGCTTCACCTTAGCAATCCAATTTTTCCAAGAAGCTTTCCAAAAGTTGTTCTCATTGATGATCGGGATGTGCTAATAGGTTCTGCTTGTTTAGACAACCTTACCTTTGCTCAATATAGAGATTATGTCTATGTCAGTCATGCAAAAAATGATATAGAAGAATTGTCAAAATTATTTGAAAATGACTGGTGTTTTTCTGCAGAGCCAAATCTACCTTTCCCGACTTTTAATCCCACTCCCAAGGCAACTGTCAGCCAGCTTATGATCAGCCCTGTAAATTCAAGCTCTAAGCTCGTCTTATTTTTTCAAAAAGCTGAAATAACTTTAGATGTGACATCAGAGCTTTTGGGAAATCCTACTTTAGAAAGTGAACTTTTTGCAGCTGTTAATAGAGGAGTTCGTGTTCGTTTAATCGCTCCTGAAATCGTCAATGATGCAGACGTAAATGTACAACAATTACAAATATCTTCGTTAAATAAATTAAAAGCTGCAGGAGTCCAGATCCACGTCACGCGGCCTCCGGAAACAATGCAAACACCCTATATGCACGCTCGCACAGCCATAGCAGATAAGAAGTATGGCTATATCGGTTCTATTTCTTTAAGTCCCGATTCTATTACATTTAATCGGGAAGTCGGCATTATTCTTAAAAAGAAACACCTCGTAAACAAACTAAGAAAGCAATTTAATGAAGATTTTCTTTTGAATAGTTTTGAATATTAAATTGCCGGCTCTTTTAGGGTGATATTCTCCCAATCATAGGGGCTTTCCTTGTCGTCTTGGCCGTTTCCTGGTCATTTGTTCATAGTACTTATCGCGTATGTCTTGAGGAAATCCATCGTAGGCCTTTTCCAAGAACAACTTCAGTTCCTTTAGAAAGGGATAACGCGGATTAAATTGGTATAGTAATGTTTTACCTTTCCGATCACTGACGATGACTCCGCCTTTTTCCAACCGCGCCAACCCTCTTTGAAAGCTGAAGAGCGGCGTTTGAAACACTTCTTTAAGCTCCGATGGATAGCATTCCTCGTTGACCACAAGATAGAACAATATTTTCTCAATGACGGCATTGCCAAATAAAGACTCTAGCATATCGACCACCTTTTTTGGTTATAATACCACTAATATTGGTGATTGTCAATATTTGATGATGTCTTCTTATATTGTAATGGTTGACAATAGTATCATGAAATGATATCATGGAGTTATGAGAAAGAAACACACTGAAACGTTAAACGCTATCTTCCATACACCCATTCTCTCTAATGTTAAATGGAATGACATTGAATCTCTTTTTACAAGTTTAGGTGCGCGTGTTACTGAAGGAAGAGGATCGCGAGTAAAAGTTTTTCTTAATGATCGCGTTTCTGTATTTCATCGACCGCATCCACAAAAAGAAACCGATAAGGGTGCGTTGGTTTCAGTACGGAGATTTTTAGAAGAAGCAGGAGTTAAGCCATGAATTATAAAGGATATCACGGACAAGTCAGTTACGATGAAGAAGCAAAGCTTTTCCACGGAGAAGTTGTTGGGTTAAGGGATGTCATCACTTTCCAAGGAACTTCTGTTGATGAATTAGAACAAGCTTTTAAAGATTCTATTGATGAGTATCTGGACTTTTGCAAAGAACTACAAAGAGCACCTGAAAAACCATTTTCGGGTAAATTAATGCTACGTTTACCACCTGAAATTCATGAAAGGGCTGCTTATCAAGCAAAAACGAATGGTTTAAGTCTTAATACTTGGTTAAAGCAGGGGATTGAACAACTTCTCAACATTCCATCAAATAATAAGTCTAACAGAAAAAAACACGCTTAAATAATGGTGCACTTCGTCACAATAAGCCACGATAATTGGCAACTCCCAATAACAACTCCTTTAGTCACAAGCCATTGATTTTCTTATTGCTATGTATTGCAGGGTGTTGTAAATTATTGGTTCACGACGGACTGTTAATCCATTGGTCGCTAAGTTCGAATCCCACACTAAGGAGATTGTTCAGTTATAGGCACTTAAGGAGAAATCCTTTAGTGCCTTTTTCATTCTAAGGGGAATTTTTCCCCAGTTATACCCCACTCGTCCACAATAAATAACAACTCACGACAAACTCTCGTAATAGCTGCAATTTATTATATACCGAACGTGATTCAAAAATTGGTTTTTGACGGCGTCGGCTTTGCATCAAAATTTTTGTCTTCACTCGTGCCTTGCCATAGGCAATGGTCACTCGTTCCAGACGAAAAATTTTGAGCAGCCTCCTTGTCAAAATCCCAATTTTTGAACCACCTTCGGTATAATTAACCTGACAATAATTTAATGTTGTTTAAATTACTGTTTTTATGTATATTGAAATTTTTCAATTAACTTTTTTTTGGAATTAACAATTTTATTTAAGGAAATTTAATAAATGACTTCTCTCTGTACAAAAGCACTTTATCATAATGAAGATACACGCATGAACATGTATGAATTTGATAATCTCGCGCCGGAACAAAGAGCCGGGCGTTATCCTGATCTGGATAAAATAAAAGAGACAGCAGAGGCCGTTGCGTGCTTGATGACGGACTATAGTATAATAGAAACCCAGAATAATTATACTTTGCGCGATAAAACCCTCACCCTTACTGAAACAGTGTTCCACACCCCTATTTCGAGAGCAAACCCAAAAATTAAATTTGAAGCCGACTTAGCTGAGCATGAAAAATTTCGTACCGAATTAGCACCCGGTTTTGGCAGTGGGTTTTTAATATTAAAAGGGAAAAAGAATAACATTTTTTTGACAGCCGGACATTGTGTTTGTACAGACGATTCATTAAAGACAAAAGATGCGTTAAGTAAAATTCGCATAGTATTTAGATATCATAAAACGCAAGCTGATGCCGATAAGAGGGTCTTTGATAAGAAAGACGTTTATAAGATAAAAAGGGTCATTTCATATAGTTACAACAGTCAAGACACAACCGTACGCGATTGGGCGTTGATCAAATTAGATAGGGTAGCGGCTGGAATAAAGCCCATCCAGGTTGATTTCACTGCCACACTAGAACGAAGTGTTTACGCTTTAGGATGTCCAAGCGGTACAGCAGTTAAAGCCGCTGGCATAGGATATTCTATGGTTAAAAAGGTTGAATCCGATTTTGTTTATTGCGATGTGGATACGTTTGCCGGGAATTCTGGCTGTCCAATCATTGATCGCGCTACAAACAAAGCCATTGCTATTCTTATCCGCGGAAATCGGGATTATGAAATCGATGAAGAATATCGAAAGGCAACAGGAAAAAAAAGGGTAATTACTTCCCGTACAAATCCGGCAGTTAGTGGTTATGAAAAGGGGCAAAGAATCGCTCCTGACATAGTCGATTTTCATAAGCTCGTTGCCATGAAGGGGAGAAAGAAAAGAGAGTGGTTGTCCAACCAAAAGTCAGAAAAATTTGTGAATGATCTGGAAGCGAAAAAAAAGGAATGGAAGTTTAATAGGAACTTCTGCGGCGCATTAATGTTTACTGGAATTGGAATACCAGGTGGTCTTTTGGGGGCGATTCTTAATCATTGTGATGTAAAAACTGTCGATAAAGATTTTGCGTTATACAAACAAATGATAGGGCTATATTATAGGGTACATAATATCAAAATTAACAGTTTAGAAGTTGTACATTTAAAAGAAATAGCTGTTTCAAGATGTAAAAATTTTGAACAATTAGAAGAAAGTGTAGAATATCTCAGTAAACATGTAAGGGGTTACGAAGGTTGTGCAGTAGATACTGTTACGGCGTGCGATGATCTTGAATTAGTAAGAAACATGGTCGCATATGACATTGCAATGGATGATGCCAGAACGCTTCGAAAGTTTGAAGTAGAGGTCTTTAAAGATAGATTTTCCCCTGATAAAATTCTGGACTTATTGCTTTATCAATCAACAAAGGACGTTAACTTAACTGTCCAGGCCAGAAAACGAATTTTGAAACAAATGCAAAAAAGAGATCCTGAGAACGAAAGTGTTCATCTCGGAGTTGAAGCAAGGGCACAAGCTGTCGTTGAAGCCAGAATTCGCGCATGCGTTAAATCAACAAAAAATGAACAGGCATATAAAAAGTATCCCAAGGAAGATATTGAGAAGATATCCCGTCATTATGTTGAGCAAAGCCCACGCCTTGACTTTGAGGCAGCCCGCTTAGAATTATCACTACCTGAACCAACTTAAAGAGAGAAAAAATGCCAATCACCACAACATTTATCAACAAACGCTGTTTCTTTAACGGCTTTACCCCAGGTACTGATAAGATCTCTAAAGATGGAATGGCAGGCGTAGATTATTGCCGTTTCAATTTTGTTGGTGCCATACTGGCAATTTTTGGAATCACTTATCGCATTCACTGTGAAAAAAACAACACTCGTTACAACTGCTATGTTTATGCAAAAAGCTTTAAAAACTGGGTGAAAAGCCATGAGGAAATTCTGGATAAGCCATTTAATACATCACAAAAAATAAACAGCTTAGTGGCCGAAAACTACATTAAAACCATTTGTGAAAAAAGTAATCAGGTGGGGCAGCACATGAAAACGCGTATTATAAACCCCGGCAAGCCGCTCAGCGTAGAAAAAGTAATAGAAAAAGTTCAGAAAGACTTTGCTGAGCATCAATATAAAGATGAAATTTTAGAGTCTGTTAAGAGACTAGTGACCCGTCATAAATACAAGGAAGATCTTGAAAAATTACAGACCCCATCTTTTCAGAAAGACGCAGCAGCTTGG
>JABDCW010000033.1 GCA_013287905.1 Chlamydiota bacterium
CTTTCCCTAAAAGAAGACTTAACTGATTGTACCCGTCAAGATGATTCTTGTATGTGCGGCCATCAAGTTTGACTCCCTTGAGTAATTGGTCTCGGATTTCGTTATTTCCGGCAGCAGCGAGCAAGGTGGGAAACCAATCGAGTCCTGAAAAGATTCCATTCTCCACAACACCTCGGTTGATACGCCCTGGCCACCGGACAATACAGGGAACGCGAAAGCCTCCCTCGAAGACAGTACCCTTAGTTGCTCTAAAGGGGGTCATGCCTCCATCGGGCCAGGTAAACACTTCAGCTCCATTATCTGTGGTAAAAATCACAATGGTATTTTCCGCTTCCCCTATTTTTTCCAGATGCTTGAGAAGTTTTCCCACACAATCATCCAGTTGGGCCATGCCTGCTTCTTCCGTGCCGTAATTTGTTTTGGAATTCATTAAAGCCTGATACTTTGGAGGAAGATAGGTAAAGACATGCATGCGTGTGGTATTATGCCAAACAAAAAACGGCTTGCCGTCCGATTTTGCTTTGTCCATAAAATCGGTGGAAAACTTAACGAGCACCTCGTCAAATGTCTCCATGTTATACTTTGCTTTTTGACCCTCCTGCCAATCTTGCTTTCCCTTCATATCAGGGAATGAGGCAAGAGGACCTTCATCTACAATTTTTTGTTTGCCGATGCGCCCCCATCGTGGTTCTTCTCTTTGGTCATCAACTCCTGTGGCCCATGAGTGTATTAAGTTGCGGGGACCTTTTGTCTCTAACCAGTCTTGCGGATAGTCAAACCAATAAGGATCTGACATGGCATCAAGGTGATAGAGGTAGCCGAAGTACTCATCAAAACCATGCACGGTAGGGAGGTATTTGTTCAAATCCCCTAAATGATTTTTGCCAAATTGGCCCGTTGCATAGCCTAATGCTTTTAAAGCAGTGGCCATTGTGCATGCTTCTGCAGGAATCCCAACATCTGCTCCTGCTTGTCCCACTGTTGTCAAACCTGTGCGAAGAGGCAGCTCACCAGTGATAAAGTTGGCCCGTCCTGCTGTACAGCTTGCCTCTGCATAGTAATCGGTGAACATCATCCCTTCAGTGGCAAGCTTATCCAGATTTGGGGTTTTTCCCGACATGATCCCTCTGTGGTAGGCGCCGATGTTGAACCAGCCGATGTCATCGCCCATGATGACTAAAATATTGGGTTTCTTTTGTTGTTGCGAAGCTGCGCCAAGTTTTTCATTTTGGGCAAAAGTCTTGTCATACATCAGCAGAAAGCTAAAAAAGATCACTCCTCTTAGAGTGCGGCAAAATGCTTGCTTCATAAAAACCTGGCTTAAAAGAGATTAGTAACGTACATACGTGACTTCACAACGTGCTGTAAGGAGCTCGCTTCATCATATAGCACTTTCGCTGCGAAGGCTACAATTCCCGTTCCAAGGAGTGGTACAAATGAACAAGCTGTATCTGGTGTCATCATCGACAATGCGATGATTGCAACGCCTGCATACAGATGATTTCTAGTATCTATGATACTATCTATTTTATTCACTAATTCCACATCATCATTCTTTACTGCTTCATTTTTTACGAACTCTGTTCCTCCTGGCATTAGAACAAAACAAGCAGTCTGAACTCCTGACAGTCCCATGTTTTTTCTCCTTTCCCATTGAATATAACCTTAAAAAGGAATATTCCTTTAGCAGCTTAAAGATATATTATAGCCCAAATTTATAGACAAGCCCAACTCCTACGGCGTGGTTATTGAAATGAGAGCCTCCCTGATGGAATTTATATTCCAAAGTAATCTCTGTATTGCAGAAGACCGGATAGGCTAAGCCGGTCATTATCTGCCAGGAAAAATGGCGCCACTTTTGGTGAAAATCAATACGGCAGTTTGAGGAATGCATTTGTTGGAAATCGTAACCGATACCGGCTCCAATAAATGGCCGGATATTCCAACAGGTGCACTCCCACGATGATAGCGGCACATTCCATAACAGATTGGCCATATACGAGGAAGTTTGGAAATGTCCATGCTTGGAGCAGCCTTCTCCAAAGAAATCGATTTTTCTTATCGCATTTCTTCTATAGGCATATTCCCCTTCTAACGCTAAACCGTAACACCATTGATAACCGACGGAGCCGGCAACGACATACCCCGTTTGATATTTGGATTTGTTTTCCGTGACCGTAACGCTTTGCAAGAAATTAGCGCCGCCGAAAAACTTAGCATAGAAATTCGTCTCATCAGGACAAAAGCTGTCTTCATTGCAGCAGGAATCATCAGCACAGCAGCTTTCAGCGTGTGCATTAGCTGTCATTAAAATTAAAAATGACAGTAAAAAATACCGAATATTTTTTTTCATATTAATGATCTCTTGTATGTTTATCATTTTGCAATACATCTTTTATAATTTCACTGCTTCGAAGACCGATCATCATCGCTGCCGCTGCCGTATTGATATCGGGAATTACCGGGCAGATAGAGTCATCGGCTACAAAAACGTTCGTTGTGCCATAAACACGTGTATCGCCATCCACCACACCTCCGGCACTAAGAGGTGCCATTTTACAATGCGAGGTAAAGTGGTGTACATCCAGTGACAGATTGCTGTTATTTTTCACGTATGCTGTAACTGCATCGTCGCTCCAGCCTTGAAGGATGACCCCATAGATCGGATCTCCGGGAACAGGGATGAATATCGGGTTAATGAAGAATAGTTGCTGCAGCAAACTGCGAATATAAGTCTGGACAGCATTCTTCATATTCTGCAGGTCCACAGGGTTTTGATAAAAGCCGTCATCTGCGGCAGCTAACTGAAAGGAGTTGTCGCTTTGTATGTTAACGCTCCCCTCACTTAAGGGATTTAGCAGCTCAAATCCAATGGCCATTACCGGGAATGGTATCTGTGCATTAGCCGGTATGTACTCGAATAAAATCTGTAACATTCTAGGATCGCTTGCACTACCGCCTACGACCGGCAAGTAGACATTATGGATGGTGAATGCATAAGGCGCTCCATTGGGTACGCCATTTAAAGCGGGATCTGTCAGCATCGAAATGAACATGAGCGGATGGTTTTGGAGATGCTTTCCTACATTCTCATTGACGAATACAGGTGCGACTCCTGCGTTCTTCAGTACTTCCGACGGACCTATGCCAGAAAGCTGCAGCAACTTGCTGCTGTTGATGCCGCCTGCCAGCACAACAGCTTTCCTGGCACGTGCTACGAAGACTTTACCATCTTGTACATATTTAACTTTTTTGGCACGACCATGTTTATCGAATATGATTTTCACAGCTACCGAATTAAAGAGCATGAATAACTTGTGCCCATTCACTCCCTGACCTTCCGGCGTCATCACAGTGTCATTCAAATAGGCTGTTGCACTGCTCGCCCGCTCTGTACCCGTGGGGTCAATAAACCATTGTGCACGAGGGTCTATGCAATTCTCCACACTCGGGTCGTTATAGTCTTCAACAAGAGGAATTCCTGGAAACGCTGCCAAAGTAGCCGGTAATAACACGTCCGCTGTGACCTGAGAGATGGTAGGTGTTTGCAATACACTGAGAGGACCATTAGTTCCTCTTGCCCCAGGTGTAATTGTCAACCCCTGATAGTTCTCAAGAGCATTGAAAGTTGCCAGAATTTTATCCAGGCTCCAATTGGAGCTGCCCGAAACTTCTTCCCAACGAGAATAGACGGCGTTTGAGCCCCGGCCAAAGTATAATCCGTTAATCGATGCGCCGCCGCCCAACCCCATTCCTGTTGTCCAGTCACTTGTTCGTCCATTGAGCCCTGGCATTGGCAGGGTCTGATTCCATCCCGGCCAAAAATATTGCGGCTTTCCTGTTCCTGCCAACAGGAATGCCGGAAGACCCACTGCCTGTATTGCCGGATCACTTGTAATATTTCTCCCCCCCTCTATTCCAATTACTGAATACTGGCCTCTCTCCGATAGCTCGCTCATCAATACACAGCCTGCCGCCCCGCCGCCGATGACTATGATATCTGCCTCCAGTTCATTTCCCGACATTTTGCACCGGTAAAGATCGTCAGGACAGCATTGGTCGCCAAAAATGTTTACTGTAGCAGTGATTAAAGCGAGGGTGATAAATTTATTTTTCATGGTTGGTTCCTCCGTGGTCCACTATTGTCAACAAATTTTTTCTTGTCAATTTTTTTATGTTTAAGGCTCGTGTCCGGCTCCTCTTTCATCCATTAATGTGCGCTTTTTCCAAAAAATATATACTTTTCATTGAATAAATAGCTATGCTATATATAGAAGATCATGGGTCTATAAGCAATAGAAATCCGAATCTTCGTTAAGACTTGATAAAATGCGAAAATGCTATACCGAAGGTGGTTCAAAAGTTGGGATTTTGGCAAGGAGGCTGCTCAAAATTTTTCGTCTGGAACGAGTGACCATTGCCTATGGCAAGGCACGAGTGAAGACAAAAATTTTGATGCAAAGCAGAACGCCTCAAAAACCAATTTTTGGATCGCGTTCGGTATACATTGCGATCATAGCTCTTCTTCTCATCCCGATCCTATTTTGGGGACAAAAGCAAAGAATGACAACAGATCATAAAACAGTCCGCATACTCGACTTAACTCCAGCAATGGACCGGGCCGGGATTAGCCGTAAATTAAAAGAAGAGCTGTTCGACATCCTTGTCATTGGAGGGGGTGCGACAGGAGCCGGAGTTGCGTTAGATGCTGCAAACAAAGGATTAAAGGTTGCACTTGTAGAGCGTTTTGATTTTGCTTCCGGTACATCAAGCAAAAGTACAAAATTGCTCCACGGTGGTGTCCGTTATCTTGAAAAAGCCGTCCTTAACATGGACAAGCAACAGTATGATTTAGTTCTGGAAGGGCTCACTGAAAGAGAAAATTTATTTACAATCGCTCCTCACCTGACCAAACCCATCGAGATTATCACTCCCATTTACAGTTGGTGGGAAACTCCTTATTATTGGTCGGGGCTGAAAATCTATGACTTGATTGCAAGTTCCTCAAGGTTGCCTGAAAGCAGATATCTTTTAGCATCGGAAGTCGTTGAAAAAATTCCCTTTCTACGCACAGATGGATTAACCGGAGGGGTCGCATATTACGATGGTCAATTCAATGACACCAGATTAAACATTACCCTGATCAAAAGCGCAATAGCGCTTGGGGGCATAGCCCTCAACTACGCCGAAGTTGAAAATCTCAAAATTAACTCCAACGGCATAGTGAGCGGTGCTACCGTTTATGATACAATTGCCAAAGAGAAGTTCGAGATCAATGCCAGGATCGTTATTAATGCAACAGGGCCTTACGTCGATGCTATCCGCAAGATGGACACCCCGGAGGCGACACCTCTTATTAAGGGCTCTTCCGGCACACATCTTGTCCTCAATAAGAAATTCCTCCCAAACAATGCCGGCCTGCTTATCCCTAAAACAAAAGACGGTCGTGTGGTTTTTATGCTTCCCTGGGAGCAAAATGTGCTGGTAGGCACTACAGACAACATGACCGATTTAAGCTTCCACCCTTATCCATCTAAGGAAGAGATGCTGTATTTGCTTTCTTATGTCCAGGAGTACTTGAATATACGTTTAGAACCATCTGAAGTAAAATCTATGTGGACAGGAATCAGACCTCTTGTCCAGTCGTCAAATGTAGATGACACTGCCAGTTTAGTTCGCGATTATTTTATTGAAGAAAGTAAATCGAGCCTCATCACCATAGCAGGAGGCAAGTGGACCACATTTCGTAAAATGGGCGAAGATGTTGTCAAAAGGGCAGAAAAGCAGCTGGGAAAGGAAGAAAATGATCTATCCACAACGCAGCTTAGACTCATCGGGTATAAGGGATGGAATGCAGATCTTACACTTACTCTCATGGAGCAATTTGGCATAACAGAACAGACAGCCGGGTATTTAGTTTCTTCTTACGGAAGTATAGCTCAAAATATCCTGGAAAATGGAAAGGGTAAATCCCTGAACACTCTTTTGGTAGCTGGACACCCCATGCTCTTAAGCGAAATACAATGGGCTTTGGAAGAGGAAATGGTACAAAAACCTATGGATATTTTAGCAAGGCGCATGCGGCTTGCTACTGTAGACGCCATGGCGGCAAAAAGTATCTTGCCGCTAGTCATGAAGATGATGCAAGAGTATTTCGGCTGGGACGGAGCTAAAACTTCAGTTGAGATGGATGAAGCCCTCTCTGAACTAAACAGGATGACCGTGCCTTCATTATAAAAGAACATGATAGGCAGGATCGCCTAGGGCGGCAGGATAATAGCCTTCTTGCATAATTCATTTCTTGCCCCTGCCCGTGCCCTTGCCCGCTTTGTATTATGGACATGGACGACATGAGACAATTGCAGAATTGACTATAAAATAATTTAAGAAGATCGTCTCCGGCAAGCAAGATTAAGATCATGATCAAGATCGAGATTAAGAACATTCCTAATCTCGATCTTGATCATGATCTTAATCTTGCTTGCCGAAAAGTGTTTGAACTGGTCTTTTGCAATTGTCCATGTCGTCCATGCTGTCCATGAAGTCCATGTCGTCCATGTCCATAATACAAAGCGGGCAAGGGCATGGGCAAGGAAATGAATTATGCAAGAAGTCTATTTAAGCGCAAAGAGGGGTTTTAGCCCGACAATAGTTCCATGGCCGCCTGTGATTTTCTCTGTCCGGCCGCAAGCTCTTTCTCTTCGATAGGAATAGAAGTCTGAAGAATTACTATAAGTATCCATTTCTGCAATTTGAATATGATGCGGGAGGATGCCGCAAGATTCGAGCTGATGGCGTGCAATAGCCCAAAGATCGAAATAGGCGGGCTTAATTTGAAATGGCCAGAATTCTTGCGGAAATTCTTCTGTATAATTTTTAAATTCAGAATTTTGCGGTCCCAGACTTGGAGAGATGCACACAAGTAAGTTTTCAGGCTTAGAATCAAAAACTTGGTTCATTCTTAAAGTAGCCTCGCGATAAATATTTTTTACTTGACCTCTCCATCCGGCATGAATATTTGCAATCGCCTGGGCTATGGGATCATAGAATATGGCAGACTGGCAATCGGCATGCGTGACTAATAACCCCAAATTTTTATTACGGGTCATCAAGCCATCGCATTCTAACTCCCTTTCATCGGCCTTCTGTATGTGCTCAATATGGGCATGATGCATATGATTTCCTGCGACCAATTTCTCTAATTGCAACGACTCTAAAATAAGAGCCCTGTTCTTTTGAATATTTGCTGCGTCATCGCCAAATTTTTGCAACGTATTAAGTGTTGCGAAAGAGCCCTGGCTGACTCCCCCATGACGCAAAAAACAACCATGAACGATATTGGGTTCATCGGCAAGAAGCTCAAACTCAAGCCATTCGACATTTCCATTTTTTTTACGGATCATCTTTACTTAGACTCCCGAAAGAGGTTTACTACTCTCTTCCTCGTAACTGGGAAATTGAAAGTTATTTTTATTTTCTGACCACCAATTTATCCAGGCTTGCCTGTCAAGACCAAAATTTACCCCTAAATAAAAAGAGAGCTGATTATAAATGTTGTCTCCATAATTTTCCCCGGTATCGAGCGTTTCATATTGCAGAGTTTCCAAAACAACGGGGATCCCTTCTTTACTTTTAAGAGAGATGGCTGTCAGACCAGCTGCCCTGCGGACATAAAAGCTTTCATCATTAAATAAAGAGGAAGCCAATTCAATGGCATTTGGATTTTTGCTCTCCTGCAATCCTTTGGCAATTGCATACCTCACTAATTCTGAATTGCTTTTTACCCCTTTACGTAAAATATCGATGGTATCATCTGATAAATGCAGGCTTAAGGCCAGCGCTGCGTAATAGCGAGTATCATCTGACCGATCCTCGAGCATAATTTGTCCTAAAATAGGAATCGCATCCGGTGTCCAAAATGTACCAACAAGGGAAACAGCCATTCTCCTTGCATATTCAGAAGTAAACTTGCCTGATTGTAAATCGCTTTTTATCTCCTTAAGGTCGACCCTGTCTTTATTGCGAAACGCCCATAAAACTGCATAATTAAATGCATCTTCCGGCAGCCTTGAAGGATTTTTCAGGAGATAGGAAAGATCATACTCGATTTTTCTGTCTCTGAAGCGTAATAGATCGAGAGTTTCATAAATTTGACGCCTTCTGTCATAGTTTGCCGACAAAATTTCATCAGCTAATTCTTGAGCCTCTTTTGGATGATAGACTAATGGTCGATAGGAAGTATTATCCGGCCATCCATGTAAAGGGTCAAAAGGAAAAGAAATTTTCGGGACATCATGAAATTTAGTAAAAAGAATATCACCTGAATTTTCTCCCAGAGTTTGAACAGAAACCCCTGCGCTATGATTTTCAATCCCCCATTCCAAATCGGTTCCCCTTATAAATTCATCGACATCTTCGGGAAAACGGCTCCGATCGCCAACTTCTAAAAAAAGCGCGCTTGACCATTCTTTAGGCGATTGTGGAAATTGAAGACGCGCATTGCTTAATTGTTGAAAAACATAAGTATTATGTCCCCCAATGTTAAGAAACATCCCCACAGACTGCTGTTTTCTCGAAGATCCGATGCTTTGGTCAGTACCTTCAAAATGGTTATTTCCTCCAACATTGATAAACATCCCAACCGACTGATCCCCACTGACCCCAAGCGATCCAAAGCCCCCTTTAAAATACCCATTCTCCCCTTTTCTCAACAAAAGTCCGCCAGCCAAATGAAGACCTTGCCCCTGGGCATCAAAATCTGCTTCCACGATATCATCCGAACCTTCCAAAATCATTAGCCCTGCGCTAAGAAAATAACCGGAACCTTGTCCTAACCATACCGTTCTTAGTTTATTATTCCCTCCGCCTATGTATAAAATTGCCAAGCCGCCATAAAGGCTGGGGTTATTCAACCATGGATACCCTCTGACTCCGGATGCCCCCCCTTGCCCAATACCCCCATCCCGGCTTGTCACTCCTTTGCCAGGTATACCACAAAGGTAAGAATTGCTCCCCTGGTCGTCGACAAGAAATGATACCCCTAAGGTGCTGGAAGCGCCTTGAGCCATTCCCTGGTTGGCTAAATATTCATTTTTACCTTCTTTGTTCCACAGGATCGAAGAACCGAATAAAGCAAACGACTGTCCTCCAAAATTCAATACAAAATGGTTATTTCCTTCTAAATTGACTAAAGCTCCCGTTCCAAAAAAACCACACCCTTGAGAATAAGAATCTGCACTGTATGTGTTATTTCCTCTGCAACTAAAAAGGAGCCCTACCCCAAGAAAACCGCTTCCCTGGACAAAATTGGCTCCATGATAGGTATTGTTACCTTTTAAATCGATATGCAGTGCCAATGACCGAACACCTTCAGTGCCTCCTGCATTGCCATGGATCGCATTATATCCGCCAAGATCGATAAAAAAATCGGCATTTTCTTCGTGTGTGCTATGACTTTCTTGTGAGACAACAAATGTTAAGCCATTTTCTTCCCAAATAAAATTTTCTTTGAGAATCACTTTGTCGAATTCATTCCGAAATTGATAAAAATCATCGGAGAGCACACTTAATCTTCTTGCGCAATCAGCCAGTTTCGCAAGATCGATCCGGGAAGCCAGTTCAAAAAACTGTAATGGATAGGGGCTATCAGTGGTAAAAAATTGATAATCTGCATCGCCATCCTGGCTTCCAAAAAAAAATCTATTATAATTTTCCTTGAGCCAAACCTTCTCTTCCCTGGACAATACCCCTAAGATTGTTTCTGCTTCCCGCTGAACTTCCATAAAGGTAAGCCAATAATCGTGTATTTTACTGGCAATTATTGGTTCAAACGCATCCAAAAATTGCTTAGGAATCTGCTTATCAGATTTCAATGCTTCATCTTTACTCATTTGCGCCAAAGGAATTCCTCCAGCTCTAAAAAGAGAGGTTTCCAATGAAAAAAGGCTGTTTTCCTCAGATGCTTTGTGAATCAGCTGTGAAATAGTTTCGGCGTACGCGGGCATATAAAGAGGATCTGACAAAAAGAGATCGACAACGGGAGATCGGCCCAATGGGGAGTACCCTTCTTTCATATAGCGAAAATTGTTGGGCACGCTTTGAAAAAAACGGTCTATGACTGTAAGGACCTCACTTGGGTTTTTAATCGGCTTATTAAAGAAGAAAACCTGGGAAACAACCAAGGCTGCGGCCGAAATTAATCCAAGGAAAAAGGTCAATGACTTCACGTGATTATATCCTCGTTAACTTAAAATATATTTTTTCATTGTCGGATGAAACGATCATATTAAATTTTTTTCCGTAATATGGATTAAAACCGATCTTAGTGGATGCAGTGACAATACATTCAGTCACCATCGAATGAACGATGCTGTCTAATTCTAAATTGGCCAATGTCGTAGGTGTGAACCACGAAATGATCAATCCATTGTCAGCCGACAGATAATTGGAAATATCGGTAAATATGCCCTCTGCATTTTGCATGCATAAAAATGATGCGGAACATGTTCCCGCTTTCCTATCCAGCATATTATAAATCGGAGCTCTCCCCGCTAAATATGCAGAAGATATTGTTGAGGAGTCGCCGGAAACATCAGATGTCGGGATTTCGATAAAACTCTTTAAAAAATCGTCTATATATAAATAATATGATAATTTTCTCTGCGTTTTACATACGCTGCTGCTTAAAGTATCATCGGCCTTTAAGGTTTTAAGCATTTGCGTTCCGGTATCGGTGTAATCGATCAATTGCTGATCATTGTTGCTATAAGCCCATGATGGGGCACAGATAAGCAATAATAGGTAAATTGTTTTTTTTAGGGTCATCATTCTACCTCCTGGTTAATTAAACAGCAAACAACCGCAAGTCAGAGCACCATCTGCTTTGATCAATTCAGACATATTTATTTTTATCATTGAGACTGAATAACGATCGCAAAGATCTTGCAGTACTGCCCCGCTCGCCGCAAATCCATCCTGAACGATTAATACAGATCCAATCCTCAACACATTCGAGGCAGCAGATTCAGGGACGGAAACAAAAGCGTAGTCTCCATTGGTTGCTAATTCAATTTCTCTTTGAATTCTTCTTCCTGCCCGGTTTGCCGCTACGATCAGGGTCTTTGAATCAAAAAGGGTTATTACCGACTTAAGGTGAAGGCCTTCGATAACAGGAATCCCGATGACTTCCGTTTTCCCATGAAAAATTTCCTTAAGCTGATTTAAGGCAGATTCATTTGTTCTTTCGGAAAGACCGACAAAAAGATGCTTTCCCGTATACAAAATGTCTCCCCCGTCCATTGTTCCTGGAAACTGAAGCTGGACGATGTTTTTTACACCAAGGCCGTTAAGAACGTGGGCGACCGGCACCTCCTCGCCTCGTCTGACAGCCGCCCCCATTCTGCTGATGACTGCGATATTGCCTACAATAACGCTTGTGTCTTCGATAAAATTACAGTCTGGATGATCCGGGTCTGCTTCCAGTCTAATGACCTCGGGAACCAATTTTTCCAACAAGCTAATGTAATTTTTGTGCTGCAATTTAGCAGTTTCAAGGTCAATAGGGACTGAGGGCGGGTTTGATTGTAAACTATTTTCAAATGAATCAGAAAGATCCCGGACAATTGCAAACCGGTAACTGTGAAATCCGGCATCTGTTGTTTGCCCGTAAGACAACACCGGAGGATAAAGAAAAATCGCGCTCAACATGACGTTTCTCAAACAATTTTTCATCAAACCTCCAGATCAATAAATATATTTTTTTTTGAAACATCAGGTTAGCAGGAAATCTCAGATTTTTCCAGTCAAAAATTTTAAAGCATATTATATAATTCACACGCAATCACTGCAAAACCAACACCAACAGAAAGCTGTATCAAAAATTTTTTGTTTAGTTCCGGGTAGTGAAATTTTTCTGCTTTAATGGTTTTGAGCAAGTAAACCGGAAGCAAAATGGCAATCAAAGAGAGAATCATACCGGCAAAACCCAAAACGGAAATGAAGGCATTAGGAACATAAATAACCACTAAATAGGCTGGCAATATCGTCATTACGCTGGCCAGCACACTGCAAAAAATATGATTGGGAACAAGCTTACCTAACATCGCTTTTAGCGAATCGTAAAGTCCAATGCCAACACCAAGAACCGAAGTGACAATGGCAAGCAACGAAATCAGCCAGATTAAAAGTTGTACCGACTGCATTTTTGCAATACCGCTCAGAATTTGAATGAGCTCGCCCACCTCCACTTTCCCGGCCGCCATTGTGTTATAGAATTCTGCATCATTCTGATACACCACGCTTAGTATGCTGCAAGTCCAAACGATATAAACAATAGCCGGAATTAAACTTCCCCAGAAAAAGGCTTTTTTTAGCATCTTCGCATTCATATGGCAATAGTTGGCTAACGTATGGAAAATCACTTGGAATCCAAAAGAAGTAAACACAACCGGTATCAAAGCAGCCCATGCGGAAAGGTCATCATATTGTGCAGTGAACAAGGGCAATTGCGACCAATTAATTGTTAAAACTAGTCCCCCTAATAATATAGCTACTATGCCGAGCAATCCTATGAATAGAAACCGGTTAACATAATCGATTAATTTTATCGGAAGTAAAAGCAGCAAAAAGGCACTGAAGGCAAATAGACTTGCGATATTTCCAAATGAATAGTTCACATCCATCTTCGACATGATCAGTTCCTGCACAATTGAGGAACCGCCATAGATAAAAACAGCAAGCAATGAATAGGAAAGTAGCTTAAGGCTTATCGTTCCAATCACTTCGGCTCTCTTCCCGGAAAAATATCTTCCCAGCGCACCTAAGGAAAGTCCATGACACGCCTGAAGATTCAGCTCCAGATTGATGAGGGAAGTGTAGTACATGATAAACCATATCCCAAGCATTAATAGAACACTTGGGATAAGCCCTAATTTAGCAAGCACCATAGGCAGGGCAATCATTCCACTCCCTATGCAAGTACCAGCCACAAGTAATATTGCTCCAATTTGCTTATACATTTCAAACTCCTGGCTTATCGGTTAAAGGCAAAAAAAAACCCCGCTTTTTGCGGGGCTTTATTTTACTTATTTCGTGTTTTTTTCAAAACGTCAGCAAGTTCCCCACCATATGTTTATATCGATAAAGAAAAAATAAAAATTGGCGGTTGCTGTTGAATGACGCATGAAAATTGACCTTGTTTTTTGTATAAACACATATTACATGAATAGGGTGATTTTTGTTAAGCATTTTATTGCTCAGTGCAGGGCAATGAGCATTAAAACAAATATTTTAAACACAGAGGCACGGAGAACACAGAGACAAGCTATTACACATCTTTATTTTCGCGGAAGCAAAAGAAAATCTCTGTGCCCTCTGTGTCTCTGTGTTTCAATAAATTGTTTTAATGCTTGGTACCCTGTTGCTCATTGCCCTATTGTTCAGCTACCGGTTGAACCCGCCTAACCTGCCATAATTGAGGCCGCCATATGTTGAAACAAATTAAACAAAGTAAAGCAATTAATGAACCGATAGTCAGTGTGACCTGGATTCCGTATATGTCTGCTAAAAAGCCAAGAAGAGTATTTCCCAGCAAAGGGCCGCTCATGTAGCTCAGCATCTCAAAACCGGCCATTCGACCGCGTACTTCCTGAGGTATTGTTTCGTTCCATAAGGTCATCCGAAACACGCCGCTCATCATGTCGAAATATCCGGAAAAGAGCAAGCCTGCCAGAATATATCCAAATCCGGCTGAAGTACCCACCCACATCATGGAAAGAGCCCAGCAGCTTGCTGCAAAGATTATACATACTCCACAGCGGCTGACACCAAGCGTCCAGCGAGAAAATATTGTCATTAAAAGAGCGCCAACGGAAGGAAGGGCATAAAGCAACCCCAAAGCATCAGGGCGGCCAAAAGCCATGGCTAAACTTGGAAAAAGGGCAACAGGATTACAAAAGACCATAGCGATAAAGTCGGTAACATAGCTGCCGAGAATATCGGGACGTGTCTGTAAATATCGCTTCCCCTCTACAATCTCTCCAATAAAAATTTTAGCGCTCATCTGTTTGTCCGCACCTTTTGCACCATCCGTGAATTTGATACTCAATAGAAATAAAAGTGAAATAAAAAAACTTAAGCCATCGAGCATGTAAGTGAGTGCGGGACCAATGCTGACAATTAAAACTCCTCCAATCAATGGACTTAAAATGGTGGTGAGTATGTGACGCATGGGAGCTAAAGCACTGACCTTGGCCAGATCTTCAGCACTTACCAGGCGAGGCGTCAGCGCTTCGAGGGCCGGGCGATGCAATCCATTCAAAAACGAAGTGATTCCTGCCAGCACAAATATTGCGCTCAGACTTGGGACAGGCAAAGAGGCGTTTATAGCCAGACCAAAGGGAATGATACATAATATTCCTTCTGCAAGGAGTAATAGACGTCTTTTATCAAAACGATCTGCAAGAACCCCTCCGATCAAACTGGAAATAAATAAAAAAACAAATTCCACCCCGCTGATCAAACCGGTCCAAAACACAGAGTTTGTTAAAAAATAAACTTGAAAGGGGATGATCACTGCCGTCATCTGAGAACCAAAGGCAGAGATCAACTGACCAAAGAATAACCGCCTAAAATTCACAATTTTAAGCGGTGACAAATCGATAAACATGTTTAACCTTTTATAATTGAGACACTTATTGTAACATTTTTTTAATTATACCTTCAACTTCATTTTGTTTTTCATTGCTTTAATATTTTTACAACGTGCTAATGTGAGGATAGGCTGCTCTAATACCATGTAATGGGGGGCAAACTCATGACAATAGATGTGGAAAATAGAGTCACGCAGGACCATACGGATCTTGCGGAGTTGTGGACAGATTTTGTCGACTGGACAGGCCGTCTTGAGAAAGAGGGGCCCTTCCTCCTTCAACATCTACATAGACGTCATGATATTTTCGATGCTTGCCTGGGAGATGGCGTCGACTCGGTTTATCTATTGCAACATGGATTCTCAGTAGTCTCGAATGAACGGGATTTGGCTTTTCAGAAAAAAGCAATAGAAAATGGAATTAAGTGCGGCGTTCATTTACATATTGTCGCCTACGATTGGAGAAATTTACATCAATATCACCCCAAATGTCAGTTTGATGCCATCCTCTGTCTTGGAAATTCGCTTACCTACCTATTTAATGCAAAAGAAAGAGAGTCTGTAATAAAAAACTTTCTCAACCTCCTGAAGCCTGGAGGAATGCTAATCGTTGATGCACGCAACTACTCTTATATTCTTAAAAATAAAGAGCAGATTATGCAAGGTACGGCGCCAGTAACTCATCAAAAGACCGTCTACTGTGGAAAAAATGTGATTGCAAGACCTGTAATCATAGAAAATTCTTTGGTTGTCATGCAGTATCATCATAAAGAAACGAATCTGGGAGGGTATCTTTCGTTTTACCCCTTTAAGGAGGGTGAGCTGCCAGCTTTACTTCAAAGACACTTTACATCTGTAAAGACCTACTCAGATTTTCAGGAAGGAGATGATGTAAATGCCGGATTTTTTCAATACGTTTGCGTAAAATAATAAATAAATTTATAATTAAGATACGCTAACAAAGTGAGGTTATTATGAAAAAAAGAAGTATAAAACTTTACTATGAAGGTTCAATTTTTTGGTTAATTTTTTGGTTGATCTTCTTTTTCCCCATCGCTTTCGTTTTGCTATTGACTGCGTGCAAATTTGAGCTCAACCAAACAATCTATCATTTCCACTATGACGGATCTAGGTTTTGGCTCTGTTTTTGGGTCCTGCTATTTTTCCCCATCGCATTTTTACTCCTTTTCTTAAATGGATATTCCATTACGACCCAATCTGATGTGGAGATACAGTAAAAATTCTTCATTACCACAGCAAAGGTTTTATTTGCTCCATTTCGCTATCGGACAAATCGAAATCAAAGACGGCAAGGTCCTCTTTCATGTGTTTTTCTGAACAAGTACCAATTAATGGGATAATCTTTTGCTTTATTAAAAAACGAAGGAAAAGCTGTGGTGTTGTTACGTTTTTGTTTGCGGCAATACTTTGCATTACGGGATTGTCAAGAATATGCCCATTCGCTGTCAATGTCCAAAAACTTTGATATTGAATATTTTTCTCCAGGCACCACTTTCGTAAGGTTTTATCATAGCCGGTTTGACTATAGAAACGGTTCTGGAGCATAGATGGCTTTATAGCAGCTTGTTCGTATAATAATTGTAAAGTGGATAGATCGTAACAATTAGAAATTCCAAGCATTCGGACAAGCCCTTTTTGCTTTAGCTCTTCCATGCCGCGCCATACCTCGATGGTCTGATCAAAGGTAGACATGGGAGAATGTAATAATAGCGAATCGATCACATCCCGCTTCAGATTTTTTAAAGAAACTGCCATAGACTGATGGACTTGTACCGGTAAGGATGCTGCAGGGTCATAAGGTACTGTCGATCTGTCCTGACCATCTGCAGGAGTGAATTTGGTTTGAATAAAGAGGTGTTGTACTGGGAAATTTTGTCTTTTGAGCTTTTCTAAAGCCTCTCCTACACCAGCTTCATTGTAATGCCTCGGCTGACACGCAGTATCGATACCGCGAAATCCTTGTTTAATGGCCTGTTCGACCAGTTGCGCCGTTCTCTCCTTTTTCCAGGCCGTCCCATAGAGCATTGGCGGAAAAATTTGGGTTGTGTTGGTCATAGCGACCTCCTTAGGATGGAACTGATAAACAAAAAAAATTCAACGCAAAGGCGCAAAGACGCAAAGATAAAAAAACAAAGGAAACTATCTTTGGAGAGCATTTAAAGGTAGAGCTTGATATATCCACTGTTGCAATATCAATTCTTGAAACTCCCATGTTATATTTTATGTAATCCTGTCCTTGCCAAGCTCCATTTTTAATTGCCTTCTTTTCTTTGCGTCTTTGCGCCTTTGCGTTAAATAATTTTTTTATTTCCCTTTATACAATGACTCACCTCCCAACCTACCCCTAAAGACTGGTACAGACTGACGTAATCGAGTAACAGGTTGACCTTGGCCTCAACCAAATCACTCTCCTCGGACAATAGTTCCAGCAATACCCCTTGAGACTCAAGGTCCCCCTTTAATCCCCGGCTGTTTAACTCTTTCATCAATTGATAGTTTTCCGCTTTTACATTTTTTAGGGTTTGCAAATCATCCACCACCTTCAGGTCATCATGTAAGGCCGTCAGAGCATTTTCCGTATCCTCCAGAGCGCTTAAGAACTGTTTTTGGTAATTGTAAAATGCCAGCTTGTTTGGCATTGCACGGTACTGTTTTGCCGCCTCTCTTACTGAATCATGATTGCATTTGAGATCTTGCGGATAGCCGACCGGCATAAACACCGGCAATTTCGGAAGCGGTTTTGGCACGATGAGTATCTCATACAAACCACAGGGGGGATAACTTAATAAAGTCGAGAGGTGAAAAATCATCTTATCTATCGACTGCTCTATTTGTGTTTTTTGCATCGAAAGAAGAAGGGCTGTTTTTTGACTTTCATTTTGTTCGATCGTGTTGATAAATCCTGTAGTCGATAAGCCCTGATTAAAATCCAGGGCATTCTGCTGAACCCCAATGCGCGCCTCCAATAAAGATAAACGGCTCTGAAATCCCCGTAATCGAAGGTAATGACTTGCAATTTCTCCAGTAACCTTGTTCATCGTCTCGAGGATTTTTTCCGTGCAATTGAGAGCTGCTGCTATCTGGACATCGCTATTTCTATGTGCCGCCTCTTCGATCAGTTCTGTCAGAATAGGGTCGTCAAGGGCCCTCCACCAAATAAAACAGGCCGGGTCCTCTTCAGATATTCCTCGTATAAGGCGGGAATGCCAATTCCCGGGAGCGACAACTGTTTCTTTCAAGGGAAAAAACCCGGCGCAGGATGTCATCGCCATAAGCAAAACAAAAGTTAAGAAATTATTTCTCTTTAGCATCGATAAATACGTCCATTTGTTCTCCAATGAATAATGGAGGATCATTCTTGGCAATCCGGTACATAATTTCCAACACTTGTGTATCTATTTTTTCCGCGACGGCATTTGTTACATATTTCTTGGCAGCCATAAATGGTTCAACGTGGATAAATTCAAGCGGGTACTCAACCGATTGCGTTCCTTGTCTGTAAGCTACAGCCCCGGCATCGGGATGTATAAGCGAGATATCAAATTGGTCCACACTTACCCGCAAATAAAGTTGGTCGATATTTCCCAGGATCATCACAGTAGAAGATGGATCAGAGCCTGGCGTCTCCCCTTCCCGTATGGCAATTTGCAAAACAGAACCGTCAATGGGAGATTTGATCGATGTGCGATCAATTTCCGCCTCCATGGCCTCTACATTCGCCTTTGCCAGGGCGACTTGGGTTTCGGCAATTTTTAATTCAAGATCCCATGTGCCCGATGCAGTTTTTGCAAACTCAGCTTCAGCTTCTTTCAATGCCGCTTCGGCTGCCTGAAATCCATATAAACGCCTGTCTCTCTCTTCTTTGCTGATCGCTCCGGGAGTTGGTAAATTAAGTACCATGTCATATTGCGCTTTTGCCTCATCAAAGGAAATCTGCCCCTTTTTTAAGAGGGCTTTGGATACAGACAGATCTTCTTTTCTCGGTAGAGCCTGCAACTTGTGCAGGCTGGCTAAAGCCGATTCATATTCCTCTTGTTTGATGCGGAGATTTGCCATTAAATCCTGATTATCTAATTGAAAGAGCAAATCCCCTTTTTTTACCCGTTCATTAACAGATACATAGATCTTTTTAACAATGCGGTTAAAAGGGACGCCGACATAGATATTCCCCGATTTTGGCTCTACACTGCCGGTGCCGCTAATAAAGTTATGGTAAGGAGATTGCTTGAATTGCACATCCTGATTAGTCCCGGCAACTGGTTTAAAGATAAAGAACATTGCGATAAGAAAAAAACTGCATAAGACAAGAAACAAGATGGTAAAAAAATATTTTCTATGCATATGACTCCTCTATGACGCCATCATTGATATTTACAATGCGATCTGCAAAAGGAAAAATTCGATGGTCATGAGTGACAACGAGGACCGTTCGATGATCCGAGTGCGCCAGTTCACGCAGGATCGACATAAATTCAAAGCCTGCTTTTTGATCCAATGCACTCGTCGGCTCATCGCACAAGATGATTTTGGGATCGTTGATCAGAGCTCTTGCAATGGCGGCACGTTGCTGTTGCCCTCTGGACAACTGGGGCGGCGGAAAATTCGCCTTTTCACTTATGTTCAGCTGTTTAAGGATAGAAATTGCCTTTTCATCCGCCCTTTCCTGTTTTTCCTTTCTTATCAGCAGGGGAAGCGTGACATTCTCTAAAATGGTTAAAGTGGGAATTAAATATAACGCCTGAAAAATGACGCCGATATAGTTTTTGCGAAATTCAGCCTTTTCCTGCTCATTCTTCTGATTCATATTGTTCCCCAATATATAAAGATCACCAGCATCAGGAGTTAAAATAGAATGGATAATCGACAATAATGTGGTTTTACCAGAACCGGAAGGGCCGACCAGAAGCGTCAATTGTCCATCATTGACCTCAAGATCAATACCCTTCAAGGCCTCTGTTCTGTTTTCACCGGAAATAAAGAATTTCTTTATTCCTTTACATGCAATTGTTATCATACATTCATCAAAATTTGAGGATCGAGTCTGAATACCTTTTTTATGCTCAGTAAAGCAGTAAATAGACAAATGATCAAGGTCAAAGAACCTGTAAGGCCAAGAAGCTGCCAGGGAAATTCAAAGGCCAATGTAGTGTTTGTGATGGCAAACCCCCAAAGTAATGTTACGGCTGTACCTAAAAGAAATCCGATGATTCCCACGATAAAGGCCTGAAAAAAAATCATTTGCACAATCATTTTTTCACCTCCCCCCAACGCCTTGATCAATGCGTAGTAATTGAGATTGTGAATGGTCATAATATAAAATATCTGACCGGCAATGGAAAAACCGATAATCAACCCAAGCCCTACAGATAGCCCAAAATTGATCAAAATCCCTGTTTTTAAAAAGTGGTTTTCCACTCTCGAGGCAAATTGCCTGTCTGTCATGGCAAGCACCTGTTTGTAAGCATTGATCTCCTGGATCACTTGATTTACATCTGCATTTTTCCTCGTTTTTGCAATGATATATTCCAGCCGGTTCGATCCGCTATATTTTTGGAATTGGCTTGTCGTAGTAAAAATAACTGGCTGAGGATAAAATCCTTGGGTAATTTTTCCTATACCGATAATGACAGCCCTCTGTCCATTGATTTCAAATGTGTCATGCAGTTTAGCTGGAACTTTTGTCCCGTCAGGCAAAGATTTGGCTAAAAAACCATTGGCTGAAATGGTATCGATGATCACTCCTCCTGATCTATGCAAATCCTGAATATTCCCCTCGATTAATATTGGCGCGCCAATGAGCGTTTCATCATCGATCCCGTAAACTTCCGCAAGCTTATAAATGCCGGAGGGGCTGGCAGCGGGAAGTTGTAAATAATCAATAGGCACTGCCCATTCGACGTTCTGCACATTTTTGACATAGGAAAGATAACTCTTTGGCATGGAACGGATGAGATCTTCGCCCCGGGTCGAAGGATCAATGATCCAGATATCTGGTTGGGAAATTGCCGTGACAATGCGATATGAACGGGATAATAACCCCAAAAATATAGCAGACTGCTGAGAAATGAGTAATACAGCTAAAAAAATTCCAAAAATGGCTCCAATAAAAGCAGCGCGATTGCCAATTAACATTTTAAAAGCAACTACAAACATAATTTTACTTTTAATGTGTTTTTAATGGCAAGCAATTCGCTAATTCCTATTTTGTCATCACATAGAATATAGGTTTTGCTTAATGTCGGGCTATACTTTTTTAGATAAATGCTTTTTTCATCCAAATGAAAGAGCCACCTTGACAGAGTAAAGACTAATTTAGCAAAAAAAGTGGAAAATGGATTTAAACCGGCAGTCTCCCCGATTTTCATTCCCGAGATAAATCCTAGGCAAAGAAAGCGACAGTTTTCTGCAGAAAGAATGGTAAAAACATGGCACATTAAATGTTCCGTAATCCCTGCCGGAGTATTTGGGAGAGCCAAAAACGAGGTGATCGCCCACCCTTGGAAATGATCCAGCCGAATCATCGTTAAAATGCCGATGATCTTTCCTTCCTCCAATGCATAAAAAATTCTTTTCTCTTTGTAATTGGCATACAAATCAAAGGATCCGAGATAAATCTGAAACCCGTGCTTCGATTCTTGCCAGGTTTTCATTGCGGCTTTCATCTGGTCATCCATCGAATGGTCTTGCTCCCGATGTTCTTTGATAATCACTCCAGCTTTAAGGGAATGGTTGATTTTCCAGCGCAATTTTTGTTTCAGGTGAAATTTTGTCGGATCGATGTTCAGTTGACTGCCGATCTGAAGCAAACTGCAACATAAGTGCTGACCGGTTGCATAATGGGCAAATGCCTCTGACGCAAGAAAATAAACGGTAGTCCAGTTTTGTTCCTTGCAGTATGCATGAAAGCTGTCTATGAGTTTTGATACTTGTTCCTTCAGGCAAAGAGGATCGCCAATGACGACTGCGCAATTCCCCACCAATTGATAACCAACACATCCATCGATCCCGGGAACGGTAAATATTTTGCAGTCGGAATTGAGAAGAAGAATGGAAATGGGATTTCCTAAACGCTTTACTTTAGAGATGAGAAGTTTTTCATTCCCATTTTCTTGCAAGGTCCTCTCCTGATCAACTACTGTCATATTCCTACATATAAAATATTTAAGAAATTTTTTCCCTAAATTTATATGTAACAAATATTTGAATAAATAGGCAAGGAATAGACTGATCTAATGGGAAGCATAACTTTTTGCGATGATGGCAGAAAAAACGATGCAAGTTGCAGCCATCACCATAAAAAACCTAGTGCAACACCGATTCTTTGAAGGGGGGGTGTAGTCCCAAAGAGCCAGATCCCCAAGAGGATTTTCATATTGATCCATATCGACCGGAACAATGATCATCGGCTGATACTTCTTAAGCTGTTGCATCAAATGTTCGTGATACCGGCTTATTTTGGTTTTAAAGAATGCAAGTTCGTCCTCAGGTGTAGCGGGAGAGGTACACAGATGAGCAGAACCTGCCAGGACAATGATTTTATTAAATCTACTATAATCGGCTTTGATTGATGCAATCATTGACTCATTCCGCTTACCGATGATGAGATTCAAATCATATGGTATGCCATCCTCTTCCATTTGTCTGATTTTAGCGCCGCTAACAAGATCATCCCATCCCTTTACAGTGATGGGTTTGTTATTGGAATCAAACCCCAATTCCTTCAACTTCCATAAAATAGGATTTTTTGTATGATCTATTATTTCAATTCCTTTTTCCTCATATTCAATAAGGAACAAGGTCTTTTTATGGACGATCGAGTTTAAAAATATGGCAACAGCGCGCAAATGATCGCTTCTTGTTTCTGTAATCCCGATCAAAACGACCTTGGCCTTTTCGATCTTGCCTGCGCTCATTTGATAGAATAAGGTTTGCTGTTCACGAGATGAAACTGAGGGTGATTGGATCATAAAAAACCTTTTTGGTAAAATTTAAGCTTGTGGTTGCACATCAGGCGAACAGCCTTTAGCCAACACAGCTTTTGCATAAAGGCCAGTTTCTGTTTTCAACCATTTCTTCACAATAAACTCCTCTAAGAACTCGTTTACCGGGGCTGGATAGATGTTTCTGAACTTTTCTTTGACCGTCTTCTCATCGCGTTTCTCGGAGTGGTTCAAATTTACCATGAAGTAAATAGCGGAGTATTCCAGTATCTCCTTCCTGAATTCCATCCACATTTTAATTTGCTCAGGAGATAAGCTTTCTGATTCGATCGTCTTATTTATAAGATGAAATAGGACATGCCTGATTTCATTGCTTTCTTTTAACACATGTAAAGCTCCCCGGTCCCGTAAAATATCTTCAAGTTTATAGCCACATTCATCCAAAGCATCCAGCAGTAGATCTTCACCATCTTTTGGATTGGAAAGGTGGTCGCGATATTGATAAATTTGTTGGGCAAAATAAAAGATAGAGTAAGGCTCTATTACCAGTAACTTTTTTTGAGGTAAGGGTTGTGATGGTTGCTCTACAGTCTTTGGCGGTGTAGAGTTTTGACTGAAAAATGCAACTCTCTTCCCTATTTTGGGAGGGAGACTGGTTGGCGATCCCTTCAGGGCCGATACTCCCAGATGTGGTTCTAGTACAATGAAACTGAGAGGAGAAAAATCCTCTGGGGTTGTTTGAGGGACTGGCAAATCATCCGCAACGGATCGATCTTGGTCTGAAGGATTTGAGTCTTCTGAAGGTGTTGCTGATAAAGGTATTTGCTCTATTCCATTGCGAGGAGAGAAATCCTCTGGTGCGGCCTCAAGCTCTGGCAAATCTTCCCCAATCGGTTGGTCTTGTTCAGAAGGATTTGAGTCTTCCGAAGGTGTTACTGATAAAGGGACTTGCTCATATACGTTTCGAGGAGAAAAATCCTCTGGAGTTGTTTGAGTCTTTAGCAAACTTCCCGCAATCGGTTGGTCTTGGTCAGAACGAGGTGTCTTTGAAGGTGTTGATGATGAGGGTGTTTGCTTTATTACATTGGGTGGAAAAAAAATCTTTGAAGGAGTTTGAGACGTTAGCAAACTTCCCGTAATGAATAGATCTTGGTCACAACGAGGTGTTTCTGAAGGTGTTTCTAAATGTGTGGATGATGAGGGTGTTTGTTGTTCAGGAGTGACGCAGTTTTCATTGTGTCCCCTGGGAGATAATGGCCCACGTTCCTTCTTAAATAGGCTTCCTATTTTTTGATGTGTCTCATTTGGTTTCACATCTTTCGCAATACAGTGCCGATAAATGGCTGCGCTCGCGTGAAGGGTACCTAAAGATAAGATCCCCACCCCTATGCTGATTGCACATGAGGAACATTTTGACAAGCCAGGTTGCTTTCTGTAGGGGTCTATTAAAATTGAAGCTGCCGCATCGACTCTGTTCATTTTATTCTCCGGGGTTCATAAAAAAACTTTTTGGTAAAATTTAAGCCTCAGGTTGCACTTCAGGCTAACAGCCTTTAGTCAACACCATTTTTGCATGAGCGCCAGTTTCTGTTTTTAACCAATCCTGCACATAATGTTCACCTAAGAACTCATTTACCGAAGCTGGATAGATGTTTCTGAACATTTCTTTGATCGTCTTCTCATTGGGTTTCCCGGAGTGGTTCAAAGCTAGCGTCAGGAAAATGGCGGAATAGCTCAGTATGTCCTTCCTGAATTTCACCCACATTTCAATTTGCTTAATAGATAAGTTTTCTAATTTGAGCGTCCTGTTTACAAGACGAAGTAGGATATGCCTGATTTTATTGCTTTCTTGTAACACATCTAAAGCGCCCTTGTCCTGTAAAATATCTTCAAGTTTATGGCCACATTCATCCAAAGCATCCAGCAGTAGATCTCCACCATCTTTTGGTCTAGAAAGGAGGTTGCGATTTTCATAAATTTGTTCGGCGAAAGAATAGATAGTGCAAGGTCTCTTTATGAGTAACTTCTTTTGAGCTAAAGGTTGTGGTGGTTGCTCTACAGCCTGTGGCGGTGTTTGGTTTTTAGGTGATTTTACCGATTCAATTTCTCGCGGATCAATTCCTAATGTAGAGTTTTGATCAGAAAATGCAACATTCTTTTCTGTTTTGGGAGGGAGACTAGTTTTCGATCCCTTCAGGGCTGATACTC